>CALXEN010000200.1 GCA_944387325.1 uncultured Clostridia bacterium
CTCCATCCCCGGGACTATGACCAGGGCTGCGATGCCCTGGAATGGGCCCTCCGCCGTGCCTTCGGCAGCGGGGAGGCGGACCCCTCCGCCCCGCCGGTGCTGGTCCGGGCGGCCCAGGCCTGGGCGGAGAAGCTCTACCTCCAGAAGTATATGGAATACACCCGGTCCCAGGACCGGTAAAGAAAACAGCCCCCCGGCTCCAGAGAGCCGGGGGGCATTGCTGTTGTAAGGTCATCCCGCCATCCGGGCCAGCAGCTGGAACCGCTGGGCGTATTTGGTGTTGGGCTCCACCGGGTCGGGCTGGGCATACCCCTCCCGAAGCAGCAGCTCCTGGACCATCTCTCCCTCCTCCAGGTAGACATAGGCCAGGGTCCGGCCGTACTGGTCCCGCTGGTTCAGGTCGTATTCCAGGTAGACCCATTCCCCCTCCAGAAGGTCCGCAGCGTACTCTGACGCCGCCTCCCCCTCCGGGGTGTTCTGGGCCTTGTCCGGGTGGACGCTCTCGGGAGTGTCCACCCCGATGAGCCGGACCCGCACCTCCTCCCCGCCGATCCGGGAAATAAAGGTATCCCCGTCCACCACCCGGACCACCGGGTAGGGCCCGTCCAGCCCCTCCAGGGGCGGGTGGCGGAAGGTCCGCCAGCTGAGAAAGAGGATAAGAAGAAGGAAAAAAAGCCCGGCGGCGGGAAGAATCCACCTCCGCCGTTTCTTGGGCTTCTCTCCATAGTTGGGGATGTTGAACCGCATGGGTCAGTTCTTCTGCTTGGCCAGGGCTGCACACTGGGGGCAGAGGTACTGGATGCTCAGCTCGTACCCCAGCACCTTTCCCCCTACCTGGCGCTCCAGCTTCCGGGTCAGGTCCTCCCAGAACAGGTCGGTGACCTGGCCGCAGTTCCGGCAGACCAGATGGTCGTGGCGGGTGGCCCGGTCATACAGGTCGCTGCCGGACTGGACCCGCAGCTGCCGGATGGCTCCGGCCTCCACCAGGGCGGCCAGATTGTTGTAGATGGTGGAGAGGGCGATCTGGGGATAGACCTGGCGGGCTTTCTGGAAGATCTGCTCCGCCGTGAGGTGCTCGGTGCTCTGGTTGATGATGTCCAGAACAAGCAGGCGCTTTCGGGTCATGGGCGGCTCCTTCCGGGGCAGCGCCCCGACATTGGGTGGATGGATATAGGGGTATCATATCACGAATGATTCCTTTTTTCAACCGGCTTATGCTGGAACGGACCGGAGGTATAGTGGTCCAGAAGAGGCTTGAGGATGAGGGCGGTAATCCCCGCCGTCAGCCCCCCGTTGTAGAGGACCAGCCCCCCGTGGATCCCCGAGGTGCAGGCGCACATGACGGCGCAGAAGATCCCGGCGTAGACCCCCGCCCGCTTGCCGTACCGCCCGGTGAAGGGGCAGAGGCCGGTGGCAAAGGCGGCCCCGTTCAGGTAGCTCTGGGTGGAGAGGGTCCACCGCAGGTCCTCCGCCACCAGGGTCCCCACCCCCAGGGAGAAGGCGTAGAGGATCCCGAACCCGGCCAGGATGGGCCAGACGTTCCGGGGATGCTGGCCGCTGGCGGCAAAGCTCATGGCTGCCAGGATCACCCCGGTGGTGGCCCCGGTGAAGCCCGCCCCCTCGGTGAGGAGGATGACCAGGGTCATGTACCCCAGGATCATGAGACCATAGAACCCCAGGTTGATGAAAACACAGGGAGCCCCGTATTCCTGGATGAAATCCGCCCGGTGGCCGGAGTCCTGCAAAAGGCGGCCGTATCCCCGGAAGGACCGGCCGTTGGTCCACCAGCCAAAGACCAGGCAGGCGGTGAAGAGGGCCAGGAAAAAGGAGCCGCAGAACTTCCCGTAGGAGTTGCCGTGGAGCCAGTAGACCAGATTGATCCGGAGCTGGACAGCGGGGGTCTCCACCCCCATGCCGGGGTAGAGGAAGCCGTAGACCAGCAGCCCCAGCAGCCCGAAGGCCAGCCCGCCGTTGTACAGGTCGAACCCCTGGTGGAGGAGCTGGGCCCCGGGGAGGAGGGCGGCGATGGCAAAGCCCAGAAATCCCCCCAACAGGAAGCAGGCGGGGATTCCCAGCAGGTTGAGTGCATAGCCCCCCGGCTGGGCGATGAGCAGGTACCGGAAGGGGTACCGGAAGAGAAGCTCCCCCATAAAGGGGCCGAAGGCGGTGGAGAACATGGCAATGTCCAGGTTGTCCCGGAAGCCGATCTTCATCCGTTTGCAGTAGAGCCAGACCCCGAAGATGCAGGGCCAGAGGGTGACGAAGTTGAGGCCGTAGAAGCAGTGGGCCACCACCAGGAAATACCCCGCCCAGGTGCTGCCCTGGCAGGGAGCGTCCAGCAGGTACATGAGGGCCACGCAGGCCAGGCCGCAGAGCCCGGCGTTGAGAAAGGAGGAGGAAAGGCTCCCCACCCCGAAATAGTCGGTGACCAGAGGGCTGGGGGAGGTGAAGATCCGCATAAGGCCGTGAAAGACCTTCTGGGGCTGTTCCTTTAAGTAGAGGGCCGCCAGGGGGACCATGGCCAGAAAGACCAGGGAGAAAAAGAGAGCGGTGCGGCGGACGGTCTGGTCCACCGACCAGCGTTTCACATCCATGGAGAAAGCCTCCTTCCTAAGATTCCCCGGCGGGGGGATAGTCCAGCAGGACCCGGCCGCAGGCGTTCACCAGCCGGGTGGACCCCACCCGGTCCAGCGGGGTCCTGCCGGCCAGATAGCTGGGGTGGACATGGCCGTAAATGTGGAACTTGGGCTTGTACACCCCCACCAGGTCGTTAAAGCAGTCAAAGCCGGTGTGGGCCCGGTCCCGCCCGTCATTCCGGCCGAAGGCGGGGGAGTGGGTCAGGAGGATGTCCATCCCCCGGTGCCGCCACAGGTCCATCCGGCGGCGGGCGATCCGCATCCCCATCTCTCCCTCGGTGTACTGGTAGGGCCCGGCGTTGTACCGCATACTGCCCCCCAGCCCCAGGATCCGCACCCCCTGAAAGACCGCCAGCTGGTCGTCGATGCAGCGACAGCCCTGGGGCGGGTTCTCCCGGTAGGACCGGTCATGGTTGCCCGGCACGTACCAGACCGGGGCCCGGGCCATGGTGGCGATGAATTCCAGGTATCGCCGGTCCAGGTCCCCGGCTGCCAGGATCAGGTCGATCCCCTCAAACCGCCCGGGCTGGTAGTAGTCCCAGAGATATTTTTCCTCCATATCGGAGATGGCCAGTATTTTCACGTCCCGTTCCTCCCGTTTTATGGTTTGGGCTGGGGGTCAGGGGGCAGGACCCCCTGGAGCTCCACCAGAGGCAGGGCCTCCGGAATGAGCTGGCTGCGGAGGGGGAGAGAACCCTCCACCCGGTCCAGCAGCCAGTCCATGTGGAGGATGGCCTCGGGGGAGAGGGGCCCGCCCTCATGGCGGAGGACCCCTGCCTGGTCGGTGAGAGGCAGATCAAAGGGATCCAGCTCCCCGGCCATAATATTGCTTTTCAGAAGATCAGCCATCCGGGCCACCGGGGCGGGGAGGGCCCGCCCGGCCAGCAGGTCCACCACTCCGCTGGCCAGCCCCCACCAGTAGTTCACCGCCTGGGTCTCCTCCCGGTGGAGGGGCCAGATCTGGCCCAGCAGCAGCTCCAGCAGCCGTTCATAGTACCGGCCCCAGTACCAGAAGGGGGCGGCCAGGTCCTCCCGGGTCCCGTCCTCCCGCAGCCGGTAAAGGCCGAACTGGTTGGCGGGGCCGTTGGGAGGCCGCATATCCCGGTGGCAGATGAGGGTGATCCCCTGGTCCCGGAACCAGTCCTCCGGGTCCCGGTCCTGGGCCACGCAGCTCCACCGGAGACAGACCCGGGCCCGGGCGTTGGTGAAGGCGGCTCCCAGGGCAAAGGCGTTGATCTCCGCCAATACCCCGTAGATGGGGTACCGGGCCAGATAACCGATCCGCCCATCGGGGCTCATGGCTCCCGCAATGGCCCCCAGAAGGAACTTCACCTCATACACCCGGCCGTAGTAGGTTTTCACCGAAGGGTAGGGCATATTGAGGCTGCAATTCAGGAACTTGATCTCGGGGTGCTCTACCGCCGCCTTCAGGCTGGCCTGCATCAGCTTGGGGGTGGTGGTGAAGATGACGGAACAGCCCTTGGCAATGGCCCGCTCCACCATCTCCCCGTCGTTCACCCCTGCCTGGACGTTGGGGAAGGCAAAGGTCTCCACCCGGTCCCCCATGGTCTCCCCCAACTGGCACCGGCCGAACTCGTGGGCGGCGGTCCAGGCGCTGGTCTGGGGCTCCTGCTCATAGAGGAAGGCCACCCGCAGCTGGGGAGCATAAATTTTCTCCAGCAGCCGGGCGGGGGCGGCCAGAGGCCCCTGGTCCTGGGCCCGGGGCTCCAGCTCCATGGAGACTGCCTGGGCGGGGTCGCCCCCCGCCACCCGCAGCTCGGGGCGGATCCGGGCCAGCCGCCGGGCCAGAGCCTGGCCGGACAGCTCCTCCAGCTCCCCGTAGGGGTAGAGGTTCAGGTAGGTCACCAGGGCGTCCCCGGTGGTCACCCCCTCCAGGGGGGACTGGCGGTAGACCGCCCGGAACCGGTAATAGGCAGAATAAAAACCGGTCCGCTCCTCCTCCGACCAGGGGGTGCCGGGGGCGATGCCCAGGGCCTGGCAGATCTTCTGGTAGCTGCCGGGGCGGGTGACGATCAGGTAGTTGATCCTGGTGTCCCGGTAAAAGTCCATATACTCATAGTAGACCTGGCTTTCCCGGCTCCCGGTCCTGGGAGGGACCAGCCGGGTCACCTTTCCGGGGATGGATGCGGCCCCAAAGTACCCCAGCACCGAGACCCGCTTGTTCCCCTCCTCCACATAGAACCGGCCCATATACTCGTAGGCCTGGATGGGGTCCCGGATCCCTTCCTCCAGGTGGGCCTGGCAGAGGGCGGCCCACTTGGCGGCGAACTCGGTGTCCTCCCCCAGCAGGGGAAGGAAGCTCCGGGAGAAGGCGGTCTTCCGCCCCTCCGACCGGGTCCCTTTGATCAGGTCCAGGGGGATATCCACCACCCCCAGGGGCTCCTGGCGGGGGGCGGGGGTGTTCTGGAGAATGTCGTCCAGTACCTGGGGATAGGGGTAGATTCCTGCGGCCAGGCTGGCCCGGTACTCCCGCATCCCCAGCTTCTGGGCTTTCCGGTATTCCTCCATCGTGGGCATAAAAGAACCTCCAATCAAAACTGACCGCTCACAGGGGGCTGCAAGCGGTCAGCGTCAGGTTATCCAGAGAGATCAGGCCTTTTTCTGGGCCAGGCGGCGCCGGGCGTTCTCCTTGGCCAGGTCCGCAATGTCCACCAGAGGGATGGTGCTGATGTCGTGGTTCCCCCGCAGGGCGTCCACCAGCACGTTGGCGGTGTCCAGGGCGGTGAGGGTGGGGATGCTCAGCTCGCAGGCCTTCCGGCGGAACTTTACGCTGTCCCGGCTGGGGTCACGGCCCTTGGCGCTGGTGCTGATGATGTAATCCACCAGCCCGCTCTCCAGCAGGTCCACCACGTTGGGCCGGTCCCCGCTCATCTGGCGGACCATGTTGCAGGCCACCATGTGCTTGTTCAGGAACCGGCAGGTGCCCTCGGTGCCGTACAGCTTGTAGCCGTAGTCCTTCAGCTTCCAGGCCAGGTCCAGAATTTCCGGTTTGTCGCTGTCCTTCACGGTGAGGATGACGCAGCTGCCGGGTCCGGGCTTCTTGAACTGGTATCCGGCGGCCACCAGACCCTTCAGCAGGGCCTCCTTGTAGGTGGGGGCAATGCCCAGCACCTCGCCGGTGGATTTCATCTCGGGTCCCAGCATGGTGTCCACCCCGTGGAGCTTCTCGAAGCTGAAGACCGGGACCTTCACCGCTACATAGGGGGCGTCGGGGAAGAGGCCGGTGCCGTACCCCATATCCCGCAGCTTCTCCCCCAGGGTGCAGCGGACCGCCAGCTCCACCATGGGGATGCCGGTGACCTTGCTGATATAGGGGACGGTGCGGCTGGACCGGGGGTTGACCTCGATGACGTAGACCTTCCCGTTCTGGACGGCGTACTGGACATTGACCAGGCCCACCACCTTCAGCTCCCGGGCAAACCGGCCGGTGTAGTCCACCAGGGTCCGGATGACGCTGGGGCTGAGATGCTGGGGGGGATAGACGCTGATGGAGTCCCCGGAATGGATGCCGGTCCGCTCCACGTGCTCCATGATGCCGGGGATGAGGAAATCCTCCCCGTCACAGATGGCGTCCACCTCGCACTCGGTGCCCAGAATGTATTTGTCCATAAGGACGGGGTGGTCCATGTCCACGTGGGCCATAATGACCCCCATGTACTCCACCACGTCGGCGGTGTTGTAGGCCACGATCATGTTCTGGCCTCCCAGCACATAGCTGGGCCGGAGGAGGACGGGGAAGCCCAGTTCCCCGGCGGCCTTCAGGGCCTCCTGGGTGTTGAAGACGGTGCGGCCTTCGGGGCGGGGGATCCCGCACCGCTCCAGCAGCTCGTCAAACCGTTCCCGGTCCTCCGCCTCGTCAATGGCGTCGGCGGGGGTGCCCAGAATGGGCAGGCCGATCTGGTCCATGTGGGTGGCCAGCTTGATGGCGGTCTGGCCCCCGAACTGGACCACGCAGCCGTCCGGCTTCTCGGTGGCGATGATGTTGTCCACACTCTCCGGATTCAGGGGGTCAAAGTAGAGCCGGTCCCCGGTGTCAAAGTCGGTGGAGACGGTCTCGGGGTTGTTGTTCACCAGGATGGCCTCGCAGCCGTGTTCCTTCAGAGTCCAGACGGCGTGAACCGAGCAGTAGTCGAACTCGATGCCCTGACCGATCCGGATGGGCCCGGAGCCGAATACCAGCACCTTCTTCTTTTTGGGGTCGCTGTGCTCTGCAATGAACTCCTCCCCCTCGTTCACCTCATCATAGGTGGAGTAGAAGTAGGGGGTCCGGGCGTTGAACTCGGCGGCGCAGGTGTCCACCATCTTGAAGGAGGCGGTGCGGTGCCAGGGCAGTTCCTTCACCCCGGACAGCCGGGCGATGGTCTTGTCCAGGAAGCCCAGCTCCTTGGCCCGGTCATACAGCTCCCGGGTAAGGGGCTGGGACTTGAGAGCATTTTCCAGATCGGCCAGGTTCTGCATCTTGTCCAAAAACCAGTGGTCGATCTTGGTGATATCATAGATGATGTCGTGGGGAACTCCCCGCTTCAGTGCCTCGTAGACGCAGAAGGCCCGCTCGGAGTCCTGCACATGGAGATGGTCGATGATGTCGGGGGTTTCCCAGCTTTCAAAGGCGGGGAGGGTCATGGTCTCCAGCCCCAGCTCAATGCTGGACACCGCCTTCATAAGGGCGTGCTCAAAGTTGTTCCCGATGGCCATGACCTCGCCGGTGGCCATCATCTGGGTGCCCAGGTCCTTGTGGGCGTAAACGAACTTGTCAAAGGGCCACTTGGGGTACTTGACCACCACATAGTCCAGGGCGGGCTCAAAGCAGGCGCAGGTCTCCCCGGTGACCTCGTTGATGATCTCGTCCAGGGTGTACCCCATGGCGATCTTGGTGGCCACCTTGGCAATGGGGTAGCCGGTGGCCTTGCTGGCCAGGGCGGAGGAGCGGGAGACACGGGGATTTACCTCGATGACCGCATACTCAAAGCTGTCCGGCTTCAGGGCAAACTGGCAGTTGCAGCCCCCCTCAATGCCCAGCTCGGTGATAATGTCCAGGGCGGCGGTGTGGAGCATCTGGTACTCCTTGTCGCTGAGGGTCTGGCTGGGGGCCACCACAATGGAGTCCCCGGTGTGAATCCCTACCGGGTCCAGGTTCTCCATGTTGCAGACGGTGATGACGTTCCCCTTGGAGTCCCGCATGACCTCGTACTCGATCTCCTTCCAGCCGGAGATGCACTTTTCCACCAGGATCTGGTGGATGGGGGAGAGCCGCAGGCCGTTGGTGGCGATCTCGTGGAGCTTCTGGGCGTCCTCACAAATGCCGCCGCCGGTGCCCCCCATGGTGAAGGCGGGCCGGACAATGACGGGATAGCCGATTTTGCCTGCAAACCGGAGGGCGTCCCCCAGGTTCTCCACCACCTTGGAGGGGATGATGGGCTGGTGGAGCTTCTCCATGGTGTCCTTGAAGAGCTGCCGGTCCTCCGCCCGGTCGATGGTGTCGGGGCGGCAGGCCAGCAGCCGGACCCCGTACTTGTCCAACACGCCCCCCCGGGCCAGCTCCATGGACAGGTTCAAACCGGTCTGGCCGCCCAGGTTGGGGAGGATGGAGTCGGGCCGCTCCTTCTCAATGATCCGGGTGACGGTCTCGGCGTTGAGGGGCTCAATGTAAACATGGTCCGCAATGTCCGGGTCGGTCATGATGGTGGCGGGGTTGCTGTTTACCAGCACCACCTCGATCCCCTCGCTTTTCAGGGCCCGGCAGGCCTGGGTGCCGGAGTAGTCGAACTCGGCGGCCTGACCAATGATAATGGGACCGGAACCGATCACCAATACCTTTTTAATACTGGGATCCTTAGGCATTATTTGGCCTCCTTTCCGGCCTTGATCCGCTCCACAAAGCGGTCAAAGAGATATTCCGTGTCCTTGGGGCCGCCGTTGGCTTCTGGGTGGAACTGTACCGTAAAGCAGTTCCAGGCGGTGTAGGCCACCCCTTCGCAGGTGCCGTCGTTGGCGTTCACATGGCTCACCTTTCCCATTTCAGGGGGGACGGAATCCCCCACCACGGCATAGCCGTGGTTCTGGCTGGTGATGTAGGTGCGGCCGTCGGTAAAATCGGTGACGGGCTGGTTGGCGCCCCGGTGGCCGAACTTCAGCTTTTCCGTCCGGGCGCCGGCGGCCAGGGCGGTGAGCTGATGGCCCAGGCAGATGCCGAAGGTGGGGATGCCGCTTTCCATGAGGGTGCGGATGTTGGCGATGATCTCCACGTTCTCGGCGGGATCCCCGGGCCCGTTGGAGAGCATGATGCCGTCAGGACGGACCGACAGCACCTCCTGGGGGGTGGCGGTGCCGGGCAGCACCGTGACTTTGCAGTCCCGCTTGGCCAGGCACCGGACGATGTTGTTCTTGCAGCCCAGGTCCAGCAGGGCCACATGGTATTTCCCCGCCGGATTGTGGACCTGGGGCCCGGCGCAGGTCACCGCCTTCACGGCGTCCCGGATGGCGTAGGAGCGCACCTGTTCCAGGAGGGCGGCAGTCTT
>CALXEN010000201.1 GCA_944387325.1 uncultured Clostridia bacterium
GCACCAAGGGGGGCGGACAGTGGGAAATCCGCCGGAAGCTCCCCCAGCGGTGGAAGATACACGCCGGGGACCTGACCCTGGTGGTCAGCCCCACCGGCTTCAAGCATACGGGGGTGTTCCCGGAACAGGCGGTCAACTGGGCCTGGTACCGGGAAAAAATCAAGGCCGCCGGGCGGCCCATCCGGGTGCTCAACCTGTTCGGATATACCGGGGGCGCCACCCTGGCCCGCGCTGCTGACGGCTCGGCAGTCTGCCATGGGGACGCCAGCGAGGGGAGCGAGGCCTGGGCCAGGGAAAACGCCCAGGCCAGCGGCCTGGAGGACCGGCCCATCCGGTGGATCGTGGACGACTGTGCCAAGTTTGTGGCCCGGGAGATCCGCCGGAACAGCCGGTACGACGCCATCATCATGGACCCCCCCAGCTATGGCCGGGGACCCGGGGGCGAGGTCTGGAAGCTGGAGGATAACATCTATGACCTCATCGCCCTTTGCAGCCAGGTCCTCAGCGACCGGCCCCTTTTTGTGGCGGTGAACAGCTACACCACCGGGCTTTCTCCGGCGGTAATGGAGTACATCCTGAAAGCCACCCTCTGCAAAAAGTACGGGGGGCATACCTCCAGCGATGAGATCGGCCTGCCTGTCACCGCCACCGGCGGGGTGGTCCCCTGCGGGGCCACCAGTATCTGGGAGGAATGACCGGCCAAAGGGCCGCTCTCAACCTACAAAATGAAAAGGGACAAAAGTCAGGCGGGAAAGGGCCGCTGGGTTTATTGTCCGAACGAGGAAAGAGAAACCATGAGCAAAATGATCGATGCAGACCGGATCCGTTTCCGGTATGACCCCGATTCCCCTGCCTGGGCGGTGGACGGGGCCAGCCTCCAGGTGGAGAAGGGGGAATTCGTGGCGGTGCTGGGAGCCAACGGGTGCGGAAAATCCACTCTGGCCAAGCACCTGAACGCCATCCTCCTGCCCGAGGAGGGCACCGTCCTGGTGGAGGAGATGGATACCAGGGACGAGGAGAAACTCTTCCAGATCCGCCAGACGGTGGGGATGGTGTTCCAGAACCCGGACAACCAGATCGTGGCCACCGTGGTGGAGGAGGATGTAGCCTTCGCCCTGGAAAACCTGGGGGTCCCCTCCGGGGAGATCCGCCAGCGGATCGACGAGGCTATGAAGATGACCGGCATCTACCAGCATAGGAGCAAAGCCCCCCACAAACTCTCCGGAGGCCAGAAACAGCGGGTAGCCATCGCCGGGGACATCGCCATGCGCCCCGACTGCCTGGTGCTGGACGAAGCCACCGCTATGCTGGACCCCCGGGGCCGGGAGGCGGTCATGTCCACCATCCGCACCCTCAACCACGACTACGGCATCACCGTGGTGGCCATCACCCATTACATGGAGGAGGCCGCCCAGGCTGACCGGGTGGTGGTCATGAGCGGGGGAAAGGTGGTCCTGGAAGGCACCCCCGCCCAGGTATTCAGCCAGGCGGAGCTGGTGCGGAAATACCATCTGGACGTCCCCCAGGCCACCGAGCTCCGGGACGAGCTGGTCAAGCTGGGATACCCTCTGCCCCAGGGAATCATCTCCATTGAGGAGTGCGCCCAGGCTATCTACAAGCTGTTTCAGGAATGAAAAGGCAGGCGCCCTACCCCGGACAAGGCGGGGAGGACAGCCGGCGAAAGGAACGAATTTATGTCTGCTATGATTCAGATCGAACATCTGACCTATGTATATAACCCGGGGATGCCGGATGCCACCACCGCCCTGGACGATGTCTCCTTTGAGATCGAGGAGGGGCAGTTCGTGGGGATCATCGGCTCCACCGGAAGCGGAAAATCCACCCTCATCACCCACTTCAACGGCCTCCACCGGCCCACCTCCGGGCGGGTGCTGGTAGACGGGACAGACCTGTGGGAGAAGCCGGAGAAGATCCGGGACTTCCGGTTCAAGGTGGGTCTGGTCTTCCAGTATCCGGAATACCAGCTTTTTGAGGAGACCTGCTACAAGGATATCGCTTACGGCCCCAAAAACATGGGGCTGGACCCCCAGGAGATCGACCGCCGGGTCCGCCAGGCTGCCGGATTTGTGGGGCTTTCCCCCCAGCTGCTGGAGCGGAATCCCTTCGAACTGTCCGGGGGCCAGAAGCGCCGGGTAGCCATTGCGGGAGTCCTGGCCATGGAGCCCAAGGTCCTGGTGCTGGACGAGCCCGCCGCCGGGCTGGACCCGGAAGGCCGGGATACCATCCTGGGTGCGGTGAAAGCCTACCACAAGGCCACCGGCATCACGGTGGTGCTGGTGAGCCACAGTATGGAGGACATTGCCCGGTATGCGGACAAGGTCCTGGTCATGGACCAGCGGAAGCTGGCTCTCTATGACGACGTGGACAAGGTTTTTGCCCAGGCCCCCCGGCTGCTGGAATTGGGGCTCAGTGTGCCCCAGATCACCAAGATCTTCCTGCGGCTGAAGGAGCTGGGACTGGACATTGACACCGATGTCTACACCATGCCCTACGCTGTCAACACCCTCCGGGAAGCCCTGGAGAAAAGAAAGGGGGAGGCAAAATGCTGAAGGATATCACCATTGGCCAGCACTTCCCCGGCAACAGCCTGGTCCATCTGATGGATCCCCGGCTGAAGATCATCATCACCATCTGCTACATTGTGGTCCTCTTTATGGCCGCCAACCCCCTGGGGATTGCGCTTTCCATTCTGCTCCTCCTCAGCCTTTACCTGGTGGCCAAGATTCCCCTGAAGATGATCGGGAAAAGCCTCAAGCCCATCCTCCCCATCATCCTCTTCACCTGTGTGCTCAACCTGTTCTTCGTGGTGGGAGAGGGGGAGCCTCTCTTCCAGTTCTGGATCTTCACCGTCTATGCCAAGGGGGTGCAGTACGCCGTCCTTATGGCGGTGCGGGTTCTGGCCCTTATTGCGGGCACCAGTCTCCTCACCTACACCACCAGCCCCATTATCCTGACGGACGCCATCGAGCGGCTGCTGGCTCCCTTTGCCAAGCTCCATCTGCCGGTCCATGAGCTGGCCATGATGATGAGCATCGCTCTGCGGTTCATCCCCACCCTCATTGAGGAGACCGACAAGATCATGAACGCCCAGAAGGCCCGGGGAGCTATGCTGGACAACGGCAGCCTGAAACAGCGGGTGATGGCCCTGGTGCCGGTCCTCATCCCTCTTTTCATCTCGGCCTTCCGCCGGGCGGATGAGCTGGCCATGGCCATGGAATGCCGCTGCTACCACGGGGGCGAGGGCCGCACCCGGCTCAAGGTCCTGCGGATGACCCGGCGGGACCTGGTCTGCGGTCTGGTAAGCCTGGCAGTGCTGGGCGTCATCCTCTCCACCCGGTTCTTTGTACCGGGACTCCAGTGAGGAACATCTGCCTGCACCTGGCCTTTGACGGCACCAACTACTGCGGCTTCCAGGTGCAGCCCAACGGGGTCAGCGTCTGCCAGAAGGTGCAGGACGCCCTGGAACAGGTGCTGGGGAGCCGCCCGGATGTGAAGGGCTGCTCCCGTACCGACAGCGGGGTCCATGCCCTGGACTATGTGCTGAACTTTCATGCCCAGATAAAAATGCCGCTGTACCGGCTTCCCCTGGCCCTCAACGCTCACCTTCCCCCGGACATCCGGGTGAAGAGGGCAGAGGAGGCGGCCCCGGACTTCCATGCCCGGTACTCCGCCCACCGAAAAACCTATCAGTACCGGATCCGGAACAGCGCCATCGACGATCCCTTCACCCGGGGCTACTACCATAAGGTGCCGGGGAATCTGGATGTGGAGGCTATGGACCGGGCCGCCCGCACCCTGGAGGGCATCCACGATTTCCTGGCCTTCTGTGCCGCCGGAAGCTCGGTAGCCGCCCACGGGGATACGGTGCGGACCATCTCCTGCTGCCGGGTGGACCGGGAAGGGGAGATGGTCCTCATAACCGTCACCGCTGACGGATATCTCTATAACATGGTGCGGATCCTGGCCGGGACCCTGCTGGAGGCAGGGCAGGGCAAACGGGATTCCGACAGCCTGCTCCGGGTCCTGGAAAGCCGGGACCGGAGGCAGGCGGGCCCCACCCTGCCGGGGAAAGGCCTGTTTTTGCTGCGGGTGGAATACCCCCAGCCCTGAACCTGAAGAAAGGAGGAACTGGCCGTGGAAAGACCCAAGCGAAACCTGGAACGGGCCCGGCGACTGGCGGAAAAGACTGCCGCAGAATCAGCCCGGAAGGTCAGCCAGTCCCCCCAGCCGCCGGTGGAAGAGCCCCCTGCCCGGGAACCGGCGGAAAACCTTCCTCCCCGGGCGCCGGGGAAGGGCCGGGCCGTCCGGTTCAAGCCTCCCAAGCGGGAGGTCCGGCTGCGGCCGGTGGCCGGCCCCCGGAACAACAGAAATGCAAAGACCCTAAAGGCAGCCCCCAAGCCCCAGACCCCCGACAGCGAGGTGGAACTGCGGATCCAGGCCATCCGCCGCCGGAGAAGCCGCCGGAAGATGCGGTGGCTGGGACTGATCGGCGGAATCCTGATTCTGCTGCTGGCCTGGGCTACCGGCCTCTACGGGGCCTCCCTCAGCCTGCTGGGGGATGTGGTGGAAGGATTCCAGGTCACCTTGGACCAAAGCGGCAGCTGGCCTGCCCGCACCGGCATCTCCGACCCCCTCCAGGTGGAGGAGCTTAGCGGCGGAGTGGTGGTGCTGGGAAAGGAGGATCTGGTGGTCTATTCTCCCTCCGGGGCAAAACTTCGGAGCATCCAGCACGGCTATGGCCGCCCGGTAGTGACGGTGGGGTCCAATCGGTTCTGCCTCTATAACCGGGCAGGCACCCAGTTCCGGGTGGAAAGCCGGACCAAAACGGTGACCACCAAGACCACCGATCTCCCCATCATCCTCTGCCAGCTCAGCGACAACGGCAGCCTGGCGGTGGTCACCCAGTCCCAGCGGTACGCCGCCCAGCTGACGGTATACAGCCGGGATATGCTCCCCATCTATTCCTGGGAACTCTCCGATGAGCAGGGGGTCCCGGCCCGGGTGGATTTCTCCCCCAACAACAAACAGATGGCGGTGGCCTGCCTGGTGGCCCGGGACGGCCAGCTCTGCACTCTGCTCCATTTCACCCAGCTGAACAGCGCCCAGGATCCCGTCACGGTGGAGATTCCCGGCAGCACCGCCCTCCATCTGGAATGGCTCTCCAATTCCAGCCTTCTGGTCCTTTTTGACGGCCAGGCGGCCATCTACAATACCCAGGGCCAGCAGACGGCGGTGTATGATTACCAGGGCTATACCCTGGAGGATTACTCCATTTCCGGCAAGGAGACCGCTCTCCTTCTCAGCACCACCGCCGGCAGCAAGGCCGTGGTGGTGGACCGGAGCCTCACGGAACAGCTCTCCCTCTCGGTGGAGGCGGCCAGCCAGATCACCTACGCCTCCGGGGTGGTGTATCTGGTGCGGGACGAATCCATCGTGGGATACAACAGCCAGGGGGTCATGGTCCAGAAGGAAACCTTCGACGCTGTCCCCCGTGCCCTGGTCAAGGCCCGCTCCCTGCTGGTCTTTACCGACGGCCTGGCGGAAAAGCTGGAAAGCGGGATCCATGAATAATCA
>CALXEN010000202.1 GCA_944387325.1 uncultured Clostridia bacterium
TTCCATAACCAGCCGGGCCAGCTGCCGGGGGGTGTAAACCACCGTGGGATCCAGCTCCAGCTCCCGGGCCTCCCGTTCCAGGGCAGGGAGGGCCACCTTTCCGGTCAGCTCCAGGCTCTGGCCCAGGGCAGCCGCTCCTTCCACCAGCCCGGCCAGCCCTTCGCCCCCCATCCGCTGGGCCACCTGGGTGAGAGCGACTCCCACCGCATCCCCCAGGTCCGCCAGGAACTGGGGATCCCGGGTGAGGGCGTACCACTCTCCCTGGTACTGCCCGAAGCTCCGCAGGCCGTCCAGGTATCCCAGGGCAATGTTCCGGCGGGCGTTCTCGGGGGAGAAGGTGAGGAGCCCGCCCAGAGACCATTTGCTTTCGATGGTCCGGGTGGGGAGCCCTGTATCATTGATCCGGTTGATCCCCACCCCGTTGATATCCACGCAGAGGAGTTCCGTGGCCCCCATCCGGGCAGCCAGCCGGAAGGGCATATTGTCGGTATATCCCCCGTCAATGTACTTGACCCCGTCGATCTCCCGGGGGCGGAAGGCTGGGAAACAGGCGGAGGAGGCCAGGAGATAATCCCGCAGCCGGCCCTGGGGGATCTCCTCCAGGGTGAGCTCGTGGGGTTTCAACCCCCGCATCTCCACCGTCACCAGTCCGAACCGGATGGGGGAGCTGCGGACCTCCTCCTCTTTCAGCAGCAGGTCCATCCGGTCCTGGAGGGGGGTCATGTTCAGCCCCCCGGCCTGGATCAGCTCCCAGATAAAGGCCCGCCACTTTTCCCCCGCCTGGGGGTCGGGGGGATAGTCCGCCACCCCCTGGGGGGTGAGGGAGAGCCAGAGGTCCTCCAGTTCCCGGATCTTTCCGGCGGTGAACATGGCCCCGTTGAGGCTGCCCACGCTGGTGCCGGTGATGATGTCAGGGCGCCAGCCCACCTGCTCCAGAGCGTGCCAGACCCCTACCTGGTAGGAGCCCCGGGCTCCGCCGCCCCCTAATACCAGAGCTTTCATGGTCAGCCCCCCTTCCGGAAAATATTATACATATTCATTATAGCACAGTTTTCCGCAAAAGAGAATGGATTTTGTCCCTCTTGCACCGGGAAGGGTTTTGGCGTACAATGGGGAAAAGCCTTTACACAGAAGGAGTTGTGCGCCATGAAACAGAAACCGATTTTGGTGGTCCTGGCAGCCGGGATGGGCAGCCGGTACGGCGGCCTGAAACAGATCGACCCGGTGGGGGCTGCCGGGGAAGCCATTCTGGATTACAGCCTCTATGACGCCCGCCGGGCGGGATTTGAAACGGTGGTCTTTATCATCAAGCAGGAGATCGAGGCCGACTTCAAGGCCACCGTGGGGGCCCGGGCCGCCAAAAGCGGGATGGAGATCCGGTATGCCTTCCAGCAGCTGGAGAAGCTGCCCCAGGGGTATGCCGTCCCGGAAGGGCGGGTGAAGCCCTGGGGCACCGGCCATGCCATCCTCTGCGCCGGGGAGGCCATTGACGCCCCCTTCGCCGTCATCAATGCCGACGACTACTACGGCCCCGCCGCCTACAAAGAGGTGTACGACTACCTGTCCCGGGCCCAGGAAGGCCCTGACAGCTACTGCATGGTAGGCTTCCTTCTGAAAAACACCGTCAGCGAGAACGGCACCGTCAGCCGGGGGGTCTGCACCCTGTCCGGGGAAGGCACCCTGGACACCCTCACCGAGCGGACCGCCATCGCCCCCTATGCGGGGGGCATCCATTACACCGAGGACGGGGGTGCCAGCTACACCGACCTGGACCCCGACACCATTGTGAGCATGAACCTCTTCGGCTTCCCCGCCGATTTTGTGGCCGAGGCCCGGGCAGGATTCGCCCCCTTCCTGGACACCGCCCTGGGGGAGAATCCCCTGAAGGGGGAATACTTCCTGCCCAGCGTGGTGAACCGGCTGATGGCGGAGAACAAGGCCCGGGTGAAGGTCCTCACCAGCCCCGACAAATGGTACGGGGTCACCTACCAGGAGGACAAACCGGTGGTCCAGCAGGCCATCGCCGCCATGACCGCCGGGGGCCTCTACCCCTCCCCTCTCTGGGGCTGAACCATCCTTTAAAACGCAGACTGCCCTTCCCGGACCGGGAAGGGCAGTTTTTTAGGTTATTTTACAGGAATCTCCCGGGTGGAGATCAAATCCACCCCGGTGCCCGCAATGTCCCGGACCACCACCTGGCCCAGGGCAACGGGCGGGGTGAGGGTGACCCCTTTCAGGGCCTCCATGGCGGGAAGGATGGCCTCCTTGGGGATGGGGGCGGCGGTTTTCACCGGGACCATGGCCGGGTCTCCCCCCGGCACCGGCAGGACGGTGGTGAGGGTCCGGGTGGGGACGGTGACCTCGGTCCTGCCGTATTCATGGCCCTTGGGGCAGGTATGCCCCCGGACCACCGGGTCCTTCCCCTCCTCCAGGGTCACCTCCAGGGGACAGCCCAGAGGGCAGCAGATACAGGTGAGGGATACTTTTCTCATGGGGATACCTCCTCCAGGGAAAGGGTCAGAGTCTCCGCCTTCCGGCAGGCGGCGGCCTGGGCGGGGGTGAGGGTGAGGGTCTCCATCTCCCCGGGGGCCAGGACAGGCCGGACCCGCCGGAGGACCGGCTGTCCCTCCGCCGTCAGGACCACCGCTTTCTTCTTATAGGGCCGGTCCACCCGGAACCGGAGGGTCACCGGGCCGGTCCTGCCTTTATCCAGGGCGGCGGGGACGGTGTACCGCACCCCGGCCCCGGTTTGGATGGGGAGAGCTTCCCCGGCGGGGGCCTCCCCCCGCAGGTAAGCGGCGGCGTTCTCCCCGGCGGCGGTCGCCTCCTGAGAGACGAAATCCACCAGGTCGTGGACGTGAAGGACGTTCCCGGCGGCGAACACCCCGGGAATACTGGTCTCCAGTTCCTCCGACACCACCGGCCCTCCCGTTACCGGGGAGAGCTCCACCCCCGCCTGGCGGCTCAGCTCGTTTTCCGGCAGAAGGCCGCAGCTGAGGAGGAGGGTGTCGCAGGGATAGTATTGCTCCGTTCCGGGGATGGGGCGGCCATTTTCCACCTGGGCCAGGGTGACCCCTGTCACCCGGCGCTGGCCGTGGACCTCCACCACCGTATGGCTCAAAAGGAGGGGGATGCCAAAGTCCTGGAGGCACTGGACAATGTTCCGCTGGAGGCCGCCGGAGTAGGGGAGCAGTTCCGCCACCGCCTCCACTTTAGCCCCCTCCAGGGTCATCCGCCGGGCCATAATGAGGCCGATGTCCCCGCTGCCCAGGATCACCACCCGGCGGCCCGGCATCTTCCCTTCCAGGTTGACCAGCCGCTGGGCGGTGCCGGCGGTGTAGACCCCCGCCGGCCGGAAGCCGGGGATATTCAGGGCCCCCCGGGGCCGTTCCCGGCAGCCCATGGCCAGAATCACTGCCCGGGGTTTCAGCTGGAACAGCCCCCGGTCCGGGGAGAGGGCGGTGATGGTCTTGTCCCGCCCCAGGTCCAGCACGGTGGCGCCGGTATAGCAGGGGATATCCAGTTCCCTGGCCCGGGCCATGTACCGGGCGGCGTACTCGGGGCCGGTCAGCTCCTCCCCGAAGGTGTGGAGGCCGAAGCCGTTGTGGATGCACTGGTTCAGGATCCCGCCCAGGTGGTCCTCCCGTTCCAGGACCAGAAGGTCCTCCACCCCCGCCTTTCTGGCGGCGATGGCGGCGGCCAGCCCGGCAGGGCCGCCCCCGATGATGACCAGTTCCGGCTGGTTCATGGGGTCTCCTCCTTCCATTCCTCTTTGTTTTTCCCCTCAAGGAGCCGGGAGCCCGGCCCCGATTTGGTGACCTCCTCCAGGGGGATCCTCAATTCCCGGGCCAGCAGCTCCATGACCCGGGGAGAGCAGAATCCCCCCTGGCACCGGCCCATCCCGGCCCGGGTGCGGCGCTTTACCCCGTCCAGGCTCCGGGCGCCGGGGGTGCGGCGGATGGCCTCCAGAATCTCCCCTTCCGTCACCTGCTCGCACCGGCAGACCACCCGGCCGTAGGCGGGATTTTCCCGGACCAGGGCCTGCCGCTCCTCAAAAGAGAGGCGGGCCGGGTCCAAAATTCCCTTCCGGGTGGGGATAAAATCTTCTTTATCCTCCAGGCCCAGATCGTCCCGCACCTGCTCCATCACCATCCGGCCGATGGCGGGGGCGCTGGACAGTCCCGG
>CALXEN010000203.1 GCA_944387325.1 uncultured Clostridia bacterium
CCGCCGGGGGTGTCCGCCACCACCACCGTGATGGCAAAGACGATGCTGGCGGCTCCCCGCAGCCCCGCCCAGGCCACCGTAAGGACCTGGCCCAGGCTGGCCCGGAAGGGAGCCAGGAGAAGGGCCACCACCGCCGGGCGGCCCACAAAGGTGAGGAAGAGGGCCACTCCCAGCGCCGGGAGGAAGGCCCCGGGCAGCTGCCGGGGGAAGGCCAGAAGGCCCAGCACAAAGAAGGTGAAGACCTGGGCCAGGCTGGTGAGGCCGTCAAAGAAGGTGACCATGGCCCGCTTATCCTGGAACCGGGCGTTGCCCAGCCAGATCCCCGCCAGGTAGACCCCCAGGTAGCCGTTCCCTCCCAGGGCCGCCGGAAGGGCATAAGCCAGGATGGCCCCGGCCAGGACCAGCACCTGCCGAAATCCCTCCCCCGCATCCCGGAGCCGGTCCAGGAGCCAGAGAAGGCCCAGGGCCACCAGGATGCCGGGGGCCGCCCCCAGCACCAGCTGCCGCACCAGGGTAAGAGCTACCTGGGCGGGGCCGATCTCCCCCTCCGGGGCGGAGAGGAGGAGGGTGGTGAGAAGGTAGGCGCAGGGATCGTTGCTGCCGCTCTCCACCTCCAGGAGGGAGGCGGTGTTGTATTTCAGGTTGAGCTGGCGGCTGCGGAGGATGCTGAAGACGCTGGCGGCATCGGTGGAGCCCAGCACGCTCCCCAGCAGCAGGCCGTACCACCACTCCATCCCCAGGGCATAGTGGCAGAATACCCCGGTGAACCCGGCGGTGAGGGCCACCCCCACCGTGGACAGGAGGATGGCCTGGGGGGCTACCGGGCGGGCGGCGCTCCACTTGGTGCCGAAGCCGCCGTAAAACATGATGAAGAGGAGGCAGACGGAACAGATCTGTTCTGCAAAGACGAAATCGTCAAAGTAGATCCGGAACAGGCCGTCCGACCCAAAAAGCATCCCCACCCCCAGAAACAGGAGAAGCATGGGGATCCCCATCCGGTTGGACAGGCGGCTGCAAAGGACACAGAGGATGAGTACGGCGCTGAGGGTAAGAAGAACGGGGGTCATGAAGGGCTCCTTTCAAAGGTGAATACAAGATAAGTGTACCATATTTTTCCGGGCGGCGGGAAGCGGTTTTTCTGTTTTTTTCCGGCAAGGCTTGTATTTTTCTCTTTTTTGTGGTAGAGTGCTGGTGTCGGCAAAGGCGCCGGACAGAGACTTTCTGTCCGGCGCCTTTTTTGTTGTTTTCCAAAGGAGGTATATCCTATGAATCCCCTGCCCCGCTATATAGAGATCGACTATTCCAAATACGCTCCCGACCTGCCCCCGGAAAAGCGGGAGGCCTACTACGGCCTGCCCCGGGAGGTAAAGTTCTGTGACCGGTGCGTTATGAGCAACCAGAAGCCCAACAGCTGCTATGAATTCGAGCACACCATCCGAAGCAAGAAAAAGACCATGGTCATCCAGGCCGACGGGGTCTGCGACGCCTGCCACGCCTGCAAAAACAAGGCGGACGGACACATCGACTGGGCCCTGCGGGAAAAGGAACTGCGGGAGCTGTGCGACCAGTACCGGAAAACCGACGGCAGCTACGACTGTCTGGTCCCCGGCAGCGGGGGAAAGGGCAGCGTTTACGCCGCTCATCTCCTGAAGTATAAATACGGGATGCATCCCCTCACCGTCACCTGGGCCCCCCACCTGTACACTCCCTGGGGGTGGGACAATTTCCAGGCCTGGATCCATGCGGGATTTGACAACTATCTGTGTACCCCCAACGGCCTGACCCACAAGCTCCTTACCCGGCTGGCCACCGAAAACCTGTTCCACCCCTTCCAGCCCTTCATCCTGGGCCAGAAACAGCTGGCCCCCAAAATGGCCGCCAAGTTCGGGATCCCCCTGGTCTTTTACGGGGAGAACGAGGCGGAGTTCGGCAACCCCATCGCCGACAATAACTCCGCCTTGCGGGACCAGCACTTTTTCGCCGTGAACGATTACGACCACATCTACCTGGGCGGGGTCTCCCTGCGGCAGCTGGAGGAGGACTTTGGGGTAGACAAGGCAGACCTGGCCATCTACCTGCCCAGCGAGACCAGCGACCTGGAGAAAAACCATGTTCAGGTACGGTATCTGGGCTATTACGAAAAGTGGCATCCCCAGGGAGCTTACTATTACAGCGTGGAGCACGGAGGCTTTCGCCCCAGCCCCGAGCGGACCCAGGGCACCTACTCCAAATACAATTCCATTGACGACAAGGTGGACGATCTCTTCTACTACACCACCTACATCAAGTACGGCATCGGCCGGACCACCTATGATGCCGCCCAGGAGATCCGGAACGGGGAGATCACTCTGGAGGAGGGAAAAGCCCTCTGCAAGAAATTCGACGGGGAATACCCCGATCGGTTTGAGCGGGAGCTGATGGAGTACCTCTCCCTGGATCCCCGCCAGTACCCGGTGGCCGCCCGTTGCTTTGAGCAGCCCCGGATGGACCGGGAGTACTTCATGCACCGGGCGGACCGGTGCCGCAGCCCCCAGCCCTGGAAGTATGAGGATGGGCTCTGGAAGCTACGGTATACCCCCTATGAAGGGGACAGCGAGGTGCTCTGGGGAGACCCTCGAGGCACCCACCGGGAGCTGTGACAGGAGCCTCTCCCCCTGTCTGTCTCCCTCCAAAAAGACCCCCGCCGGGGCCTGACGCTGCAGGTCCCGGCGGGGGCCCGCGGTTCGATTCAGCCGGCAGGACACCGGGCGTGGATGGCGATGGCTTCGACCGCCACGGGGCCGCCCCGGGCCAGCTCCATCC
>CALXEN010000204.1 GCA_944387325.1 uncultured Clostridia bacterium
GTGTTCCTCACCATCATCGGCATTGCCTCCTCCACCATCGGCCTGTTTGAGGAGTGGTTCCCCTTCATTCCCGTGTTTACCGGCATCGCCATCGCCATGGGCTTTGACGCCATTGTGGGTCTGGCCATTGTCGCTCTGGGCGCCGGCATGGGCTACTCAGGCGCTATGGTCAACCCCTTTACCGTGGGCGTGGCCCAGGGCATCGCTGAGGTTCCCCCCATGTCCGGCACTGGCTACCGTCTGTTCTGCCACCTGTGCATGATCGCTGTGGCCTCCTTCTTCGTCATCCGCTACGCCTTGAAGGTCCAGGCCGACCCCACCAAGAGCCTGGTTTATAACGACGATGTGGCCGCCTCCATGTCTGAGGAGGACGTACGGAACGCCCGCTTCAGCATTCGCGAGGTGTTGGTTCTGCTCATCCTGCTGGCCGGCATCATTGTAATCGTTTATGGCTGTAAGACTTATGGCTGGTACTTCCCCGAGCTGGCCGCCTCCTTCACCATCATGGGTATCCTAAGCGCCATAGTCATGGGCTGGGGACTCAATGATATTGCCAAGAAGTACGAGCTGGGCTTTACCAACGTGGCCATGGCCTGTATGATGATCGGTCTGGCCCGCGGCATTCTGATGGTTCTCCAGGCCGGCAACATCATCGACACCATCGTGTACTACATGTCCCTGACCCTGTCTTACCTACCCGCTTGGCTGTCCGCCGTTTGTATGCTGGTCCTCCAGACCTTCTTGAACTTCCTGATCCCCTCCGGCTCCGGCCAGGCTGCCACCTCCATGCCCATCATGGCTCCCCTGTCCGACCTGCTGGGTCTGCACCGCGACGTTGCCGTTCTGGCCTTCCAGTTCGGTGATGGCCTGTCCAACATCGTGTGGCCCACCGGCTTTGCCGCCATCATGTCCGGCCTTGCCGGCGTGAAGGTCCAGAAGTGGTGGAGATTTGTGGTTCCCGTGTTCCTGTGCCTGTTTGTGACTCAGGCGATCCTGATGATCGTAGCCGTGCTGATCGGCTTCGGCGCGTACTAATCCCCATTCCCTCTTTCCGAAAAGGCAAGCTGGTTTCCCCCCTCGAAACACACTCCGCCTTTTGCGGTTGAATTTTCCTTTCCCAATGGATTCCATAACATCCCAGCAAGCCGCGGGGCTTCCCTCACAGCAGGGACAGCCCCGCGGCTGCTTTTTTCGGTTTTAGGGCTGCAAACGGGCGTATTTTCCGGCTACAGAAAACCTCCCGCTCCATTTTCGTACATATACAGCAGGAAACCCCACTAAATTTCTCCAAATGAGGATAGAGGATTTTAGTATTCTATGGTATGATAACCATGAACTGCACCGTTGTATATAGGCGTAAACACGCCCCGTGATCAGAAAGCTCAGGTGTCCTATCATGCAAGCAAATGCCCCCTCCACACGGGAAGATATCTTTCAAAACCTCCCCATTCCCACTGCCCTGCGAAAAATGGTCCTCCCAGCCATCTTCAGCCAGCTCATCGTCCTGGTTTATAATATGGCTGACACCTTTTTTGTGGGTCAGACCAACAACCCCTATATGGTGGCCAGCACCTCCCTCATTCTGCCTGTCTTCAACATTACCCTATGCCTGGCTGGACTGGCCGGAATCGGCGGAGGATCGCTGATTTCCCGCCTGCTGGGACAGGGCAAGACGGACCAGGCCCGGCAGGTGAGCGCCTTTTCCCTGTATCTGGGCCTGTCCATTTCCGCGCTGTTCGCCTTGGGCGTTGCCCTTTTTATGCAGCCTCTTTTGACCCTGCTGGGCGCCGGGGCAAACACCTACCAATATACCAGGCAATATGCCACATGTGTCATTGTGATCGGCGGCGTCCCCACCGTACTCTCCAATGTGCTGGCCAACCTGATCCGCAGCATTGGCCGCTCCAGAGAGGCCAGCACCGGGATTATTCTGGGAGGAGTTTTAAACATCGCCCTGGACCCGCTGTTTATGTTCGTGCTGATGCCGGATGGGTATGAGGTCCTGGGGGCGGGCCTGGCCACCTGCCTGTCCAACTGCATCGCACTGCTCTTTTTCATCTCGGTTTTGCTGCGGATGGGGCGCGGCTGCATCATTACCTTCTCTCCCAAGGTCGGTCTTCCTCCCCGGAGCTGTATCTTGGCCATTTTCGGGGTGGGCTTTCCTTCCGCCATCACCACGTTCCTGTTTGACCTGGACTATGTGATTATTGACAAACTGATGGTATCCTACCACGACCTGGCACTGGCCGCAGTGGGCATCGTCCTGAAGGTGGAACGCTTCCCCCTGAATGTGGGTTTGGGCATCTGCCAGGGCATGGTTCCTCTGGTGGCCTATAATTACTCCGCAGGAAACGGGGAGCGCGCAAATCAGGCGATCCGCCTGTCCATCCGCCTGGGCCTGCTGATCGCGGGAATCAGCATCGTGCTGTATGAGCTTTTCGCCGTTCAATTCGCCCATGTGTTTATTTCTGACGCCCAGACCGTGGATCTGGCCGCTCAATTTCTGCGCATCCGCGTGCTGGCCACCCCGCTGATGTTTATCAGCTTTTTCACCGTCAATCTGTTTCAGGCCTTCGGGAAAGGACGGGTCGCCCTCTTTTTGGGGGTATCCCGGTGGCTGGGACTCAATATCCCTATGCTCTTTCTCCTGAACGCCCTGTTCGGTATGTTTGGCGTCGTTTGGGCCCAGGTCACGGCAGATATTCTGACGGTTTTGCTGTCCGCCTATGTGTATCGCAGGTACCGTCCTGCCATGAACCGCCTTTAAATCAGAATCCGGCCGCCCTGCAAGATGAGAGGCAGAATAGATTCCGGCACCGGTTTTCCTGTTTATTTGTGTTTTACTTTTAAAATTGTACCAAGGATAAACGATGAAGTGGTAAAAAATAAAAGGCCGATGCGCGTCTATATTTTTTACCGCTTTATTGTCACCTTTTCAGGAAATTTTTCCTCTAGTTATAATAGAGGTGCAATGTGAGAACCATCCATGGTACAATGGGAAATCAGATCAGCCAAGGAAGGAGGGAGCTTTTTGGATGAGCTGAAGTGGTTTACCGATCAGATCGAAGCCAACGAAAAAACCATGTACCATTTAGCCATGGGTATCCTTGGAGACTCCGAGGATGCCGCAGATGCAGCGCAGGAAGCGATTTTGACCGCCTATGAGAAGCTCCCTTCTCTTCGCCAGAAGGAATCCTTTCGGCCGTGGCTCATGCGGATTCTCACCAATGAATGTTACGGGATTCTCCGAAAACGAAAAAAAGTAGTTTCCCTGGAGGAAATTCACGATCTGCCCGCTCTGTCCGGCGGAGACGAAAACCTGCAGCTGTGGCAAGCGGTCTGCAAGCTGAACCAGCAGCTGCGCGCGGTGGTGGTGCTCTACTATTACCACGGTTTCAGCGGAAAGGAAATCGGAAGTATTCTGGGCATCACAGAGGCCAACGTAAAAACCCGCCTATCCAGGGCAAGAAAGCACCTCAGGATTCTATTGGAGGGATCAGAATGAATCTAGACGACAAGCTTCGGCAAAAAGCCCGACAGGAGGACATTCCGGTTCCCGAGGCGTTTCATCATCGGGTGGAGGAGACCCTTCACCACCTTCCTGCCAGACGAACTCGCCCCCACATTTGGCGCCGTTACCTGGGGAGCATTTCCGCAGCGGCTGTGGCCATTATCTTTCTTCTGCCCAACTCCAGCGCGGCAATGGCCGATACCATGGCCCATCTCCCTGTGGTAGGCCCCCTGTTTCAGGTAATCACCGTGCGCACCTATGAGCAGGAGGAAGGAAAAAATCACGTTTCCATTGACACTCCTCAGATTTCCCAGGAGGGATACAGCTCCGGCGCTCAGGAAATTAACCAGGAGATTGAGGCCTATGTGGAGCAGCTGATTGATGAATACGAGCAGACCGCCCACAGTGACGGCTACTATAATCTGGACGTCACCTGGGAGGTGGTAACCAACACGGAGCGTTGGTTTACCCTTCGGATCAATTCGGATATGATCCTGGCCTCCGGCAATCATCAGGAGCGCTACTACCACATCGACGTCCCCAGCGGCGAGCGCAAGCGGCTGTCCGACCTGTTCCCGGAGGGATACGACTATATCAGCGTTATCAGCGAAGAGCTGAAAGGCCAGATGCGCCAGCGCATGGAAGCGAATGAGTCGGAATATTACTGGCTGGAAGGTACCAGCCAGCTGGGCACCTATTATTTTGACTCCATCGACCCCAATCAGGACTTTTATTTTGACGACCAGGGTCAAATTGTGATCCCCTTCGACAAATATGAGGTGGCGCCGGGGAGCATGGGAAGCCCCAGCTTCACTTTGACCACCCCCGAACTATATGAAAATCTTCTCTATCAACCCTAAGCAACCAAGATAACCCCCATTGGAGGAACTCCCCATGAGAAAAAGAATCTGTTCCATTATCATCGCCACCGCACTGCTCTCCTGTCTGCTCTCCGCCTGCGGAAGCAAGCCCGCGGCCGAAGAGCCCCCTGTTACTCCTACAGAAGAGCAGACCAACCTCAGCAACCAAACCCCTACCCCCCAGCCTCCGGTTCAAAAGCAGAAGGACGAGGCACAGCCCGCCGCTTCGGGCGAGACTGCCGATGCCAGCCAGGAGGAATACGATTTTTCCCAGCCCGTCCCGGAGAGCGAAGCTGTGGACAACTCCTACTTTGAGGATGCCGCCTTTATCGGCGATTCCCGGACCGATGGATTCCTCATCTACAGCGGCATTGGCTGCGGAGAAAACCTGACCTCCAACGGCCTGTCCATTTTCAAGCTGGCTGAGAAAAAAGCCATTACCATCGACGGAAACCAGTACACCCTTCTGGAAGCGCTGGCCCTGAAGCAGTATGGGAAAGTCTATCTCTCCCTGGGCATCAATGAGCTGGGCTACTATGACGACCAGGGCTTTTACGATTCCTACTGCCAGGCCATTGACCTGATTCGGGAATGCCAGCCCAACGCAGTCATTTACATTCAGGGCCTGATCCCCCTGAACGAGGATGTGATTGCCGAAACCGGCGGGGCCAGCTACTTAAAAAACGATCACCTGCTGGTCTACAATGATCTGATGAAAAAGGCCGCGGAGGAAAAGCAGGTGGCCTTTCTGGATCTGAACCCCGTCTTTGCCGACGAAAACGGGCAGCTTCCCAGAGACGCCAGTGCCGACGGGGTCCACCTGCGCAAGGCCTACTGCCAGCAGTGGCTGGAGTACCTGCAAACCCACACCGTCTCCTATGAAACCCTCTATCCCTCGGACAGCAGCTCCCAATCCCAGCCGGCTGCTTCCTCCGCCCAGTCCTGAGCCGAGCCTTTGCCTCTGGCTGCCAATCGACCCTGCCGCTCCCGCAGCACAGGCTTCCGCAGCGGGCACCGCTCTGGCGGTCCAAGCAGACCAAAGCCCCCCGAGTTTTCCACAACTCGGGGGGCTTTTTGCTCCTAACGTGGGAACATAAAGACGTTTATACCTCAAACATCAGATCGCCATAGGTGGGCACGGGCCAGATGTCTTTATCCACCAGCAGCTCCAGTTCGTCCACAGGGATGCGCAGGGCAGTCATGGCGGGGACCACCGCGTCGTGATAGGCGTGGGCCATGTCTTCCATCTCTTCTATGGCATCGACCCGCGCCATCAGGAGCTTGAGCTGCTCCAGGGCGGCGGAGGCCTCGGCCAGGCAGGAGCTGACCCGCTCCAGCAGCCCCTTCTGCACGCTCAGATCCGCTCCGGGGCAGGCAGCAGACACAGAAGAAATGGACTCACCCAGCCGGGTGGTATAGGTGATGGCCGCCGGGAGGTAGTGCTTGGACGCCATGTGGATCATGGTCTTGCCTTCCATGCGCAGCACCTTGGCATAGGTCTCGTAGCGGATCTCCGCCCGGGCCTCCAGCTCCGATTTGGTGTAGATCCCAAAGGTTTCATAGAGCTCCACCGTCTGATCTGTGACCAGATAGGGCACCGCGTCCACCAGAGAACGGAGGTTGGGCAGGCCCCGTCTGGCGGCCTCCGCCACCCACTCGTCGGAATAGCCGTTGCCGTTAAAAATGAC
>CALXEN010000205.1 GCA_944387325.1 uncultured Clostridia bacterium
GGAAAATGCTATACTGGGTGGGAAAACCGGCGTACAGAAAGAGAGACGAAACACCATGAAACAAACCCTGCCCTGTCTCAGCATCCTCCTGGGGGCCAGCCTCTGGGGGCTGATCGGCCTCTTTAACCGGGGGCTTACCGCCGCCGGCCTCTCGGCCCAGACCATTGTGGCGGTGCGGAACTTAGGGGGCTGGGCGGTGCTGACTCTGGTGCTGCTGGCGGGAAAGCGGCAGGCTCTGAAGGTGAAGCTCCGCCACCTCCCCTATTTTTTCGGCACGGGGGTGGTGAGCGTGGTGCTGTTCACTCTGTGCTACTTCTCCTGCCAGCAGATGGCCTCCCTGGCGGCGGCGGCCATCCTGCTGTACACCTCCCCCGCCTTTGTGGTGGTGCTGTCGGCCCTTCTGTGGCGGGACCGGATCACCCCCCGGAAGCTCCTGGCTCTGGTGCTGGCCTTTTTAGGCTGCGGCTTCGTGTCGGGTCTGGGCAGCGGCGGCCTGGCCCTCACCCCCCTGAGCCTGGGCCTTGGGGTGGCCTCCGGCTTCTTTTACGGGCTCTACTCCATTTTTGCCCGGTACGCCCTGGCCCACTACTCCCCCCTCACCGTCACCTACTACACCTTTCTCTTTGCCGGCCTGGGGTCCCTCCCCCTGATCCGGACCGGGGAGCTGGGGGCCTTTTCCCAGTCCGGCCCGGTGTGGCTGGCCTTAGGGCTGGTGGTGGTGGCCACGGTGCTGCCCTATCTGCTGTATACCGGCGGCCTTGCCGGGGTGGACAGCGGCCGGGCGGCCATTTTAGCCAGCGTGGAGCCGGCGGTGGCGGCCCTGGTGGGGGTCCTGGCGTTTCAGGAGCCCATGTCCCCGGGGATTCTTTCAGGGCTGGGATGTATTCTGGCCACAGTGTATCTGCTGCGGCCCGGCGCGGAGAAAGAGAACGAGAGGCGGGACGGCCCGTGACCGGCGGCGTCCCTGTGATTCCATAAGGAGGCGCTATGGCGAAAAAAGAGGAAAAGACCAACGTTATGCGGACGCTGGAGCAGAAAAAAATCCCCTACACCCCCTACACCTACCCCCATCAGGAGGGGGTGGCGGTGGACGGGGCCACCGTGGCAAGGACGCTGGGGCTGGATCCCCGGCCGGTGTTCAAGACCCTGGTGGCCCGGGGGGCCTCCGGGGGGATCTATGTGTTTGTGATCCCGGTGGAGGCCAGCCTGGACCTGAAGAAGGCCGCCCGGGCCGTGGGGGAAAAGTCCGTGGAGATGGTGCATGTGAAGGAGATCCAGGGCCTCACCGGGTACATCCGGGGAGGGTGCAGTCCCGTGGGCATGAAGAAGCGGTACCCCACGGTGTTTGACGCTTCGGTCCTGACCCTGTCCCAGGTGGTGGTGTCCGCCGGGCGGATCGGGTATCAGGCGGCCTGCGCCCCCAAGGACCTGATGGACCTGACGGGGGCCGCGGCGGCGGAGCTGGTGTAAGAGGAAAGGAGCGGTTATGCAGGAGCTGACAAGAGAGATACTGACCCGCTTCCCGGTGCGGAAAACCAGGGAGCAGAAGGCCGCCTTCCGGGCCTTTTTAAAAGAGGGCCTCACCGCCGCCGGCTACGCCGTGACGGAGGAGCGGGAGGGGAAGCTGGTGGAGACCCGCAACGTGGCGGCGGGGGACCTGGAGGGCGCCAAGGTGGTGTTTGCCGCCCACTACGACACCTGCGCCCGCCTCCCCTTCCCCAACCTGATCTTCCCCAGGAGCTTAGCGGCCACCCTGCTGGTGCAGCTGCCTCTGGTGGTGGTGCTGTGCGGACTGGTGTTCGGCCTGGAGTTCTGGCTCATCCGCACCACCGGCCGCCCCCTGCTGGGGCTGGCGGCGGCCTATGCGCTGCTGCTGGGCCTGGTGTGGATGATGATGGCGGGGCCCATTGCCAACCCCTCCAACGTCAACGACAACACCTCCGGCGTCATGGTGCTGACGGAGATCGCCCTGACCCTGCCGGAGGCGCTGCGGAAGGACGCGGCCTTCCTCTTTTTTGACAACGAGGAGAAGGGCCTTTTGGGCTCCATGCACCTGAAAAAGCGGCACCCCCTGGCCCGGACCCCCCTCATCAACTTCGACTGCGTCAGCGACGGGGAGAAGCTGTATTTCTTCCCTGCAAAGGGAGCCAGGGGACGGGCGGACCTGCTGGCGCTGCTGGAGACCTGCTATGAGGGGGAGAAGCCGGCGGAGGTGGTCCGGGGCTTCGGCATGTACCCCTCGGACCAGATGTTTTTCCCCTTAGGGATAGGGGTGGCGGGACTGAACCGCTGCTTTTTGGGGGAGTACCTGGGGAAGATCCACACCGCCCGGGACCGGGTGCTCCAGGAGGAGAACCTGGAGCAGCTGCGCCGGGGCAGCATCCGGCTGGCGGAGGCCCTGGCGGAGAAGGAGGAGCGCAGTTGAAAACGGTTACCATCTATACCGACGGGGCCTGCAGCGGCAACCCCGGCCCCGGGGGCTGGGGGGCCATCCTCCGGTACGGCGGCCACGAGAAGGAGCTGTCCGGCGGCGAGGACCGGACCACCAACAACCGCATGGAGCTGACGGCGGTGATCCGGGCCCTGGAGTGTCTGAAGGAGCCCTGCGCGGTGGAGCTGTACGCCGACTCCAGGTATGTCATCGACGCTTTGGAGAAGGGCTGGGCCAGAAGCTGGCAGAAGCGGGGCTGGGTGAAAGGCGACAAGAAGCCGGCCCTGAATCCGGACCTCTGGCAGCGGCTGCTGGAGCTGTGCGGCATCCATCAGGTCCGGTGCCACTGGGTGAAGGGCCACGCCGACAACCCCTATAACAACCGCTGCGACCAGCTGGCGGTGGAGCAGTGGCAGAAGCGGAAGCAGGCCGCCCTCTGAGGCGGCCCGAAGGAGAGACGGAGGAAGGAGGAGACCATGAATTTCGGACTGCTGATTGTGGGCGTTGTCATTCTGATTGAGATTCTTATGGGCCGGGTTCTGGAGAAGCTGCCGGTCCCCTCCCTGCTGTTTTTCATGGCCCTGGGGATCTGCTTCGGGGAAAACGGCCTGCTGAAGATCTCCTTCAACGACTACGCCGGAGCGGAGCAGATCTGCTCCGTGTGCCTGATTTTCATTATGTTTTACGGCGGCTTCGGCACCAATCTGAAGGCGGCCCGGCCGGTGGTGGCCCAGTCGGTGCTGCTGTCCACCCTGGGGGTGGCCGGCACCGCCGGGGTAGTGGGGGTGTTCGCCCATTTCGGCCTGAATCTGTCCTGGGGGGAGAGCATGCTCATCGGCTCCGTCCTGTCCTCCACCGACGCGGCCTCGGTGTTCAACATCCTCCGGTCCAAGAAGCTGGCCCTGAAGAACCACACCGACTCCCTGCTGGAGCTGGAGTCCGGCTCCAACGACCCTATGGCCTACATGCTGACCTCGGTGACCATTGCCATCATGGCGGGCC
>CALXEN010000206.1 GCA_944387325.1 uncultured Clostridia bacterium
GTATCCGGTGGATAAGCTGGTCATTGACCCCAGCGCCGCCAGCATGATCGAGACCATCCGCCGTCACGGACGGTTCCGGGTCCGGGCGGCCCGGAACCAGGTGGCGGAGGGCATTGCCGATGTGACCCGGCTGCTGGCCCAAGGGAAGCTGAAGATCCATGAAAGCTGCACCGACTGCCTCCGGGAGTTTGCCAGCTACCGGTGGGATGAGAAAGCCAGCGAGGACCGGGTCATCAAGGAGAACGACCATGCCATGGACGACATTCGGTATTTCGTCCGGACAATACTGCGAAAGGGAGGATAAGGTTTGAGCTTTGCCGGGTTTTGTGGTACACTGAAGGAAACGTCAACGAAAAGGAGAGGCTGGTTCATGCCAAAGGAAAAAGCCCCCAACAACCGCACCATTGACACCTCCCTGGACCAGGGGGGAGACTATCTCTCCCGGTGCAAGCAGCTCTCCCTGCCGGTGAAAGATCTGGCAGGGCTGGAGAACAGCGTCATCTGGGGAGATACCTTCAACACCATGCCTCTCCTCCCCCCTGGGTCGGTGGACCTGATGATCGTGGACCCTCCCTACAACCTCACCAAGCAGTATGACGGGGTCACCTTCGGGCGGAAGAAGGAGGATGCCTACCGGCAGTATACTTACAGCTGGCTGGAACTGGCGGCTCCGCTTCTTCGGGAGGGAGGCACCATCTACGTCTGTTGCGACTGGAAGAGCAGCCTGATCATCGCCCCCATCCTGGGAGAGTTCTTCACGGTGCGGAACCGGATCACCTGGCAGCGGGAAAAAGGTCGGGGGGCCAAGGCCAACTGGAAAAACGGGATGGAGGATATCTGGTTTGCCACCAAGGGGGAGGACTACACCTTCTGCCTGGACCAGGTGAAGGTCCGGCGGCGGGTCATCGCCCCTTACAGGAAAAACGGAAAACCCAAGGACTGGGTGGAGGATGGGGAAGGGAACTACCGGGATACCTGCCCCAGCAATTTCTGGGACGATATCACGGTGCCCTTCTGGTCCATGCCGGAGAATACCCCCCATCCCACCCAGAAACCGGAAAAGCTCATGGCCAAGCTGATCCTGGCCAGCTCCCGCCCGGGGGACCTGGTCTTTGACCCCTTCCTGGGCAGCGGCACCACTGCCGTCACTGCCAAAAAGCTGGGGCGGCGGTATCTGGGCATCGAGGCCAGCGGCCAGTATTGTATCTGGGCCCAGCAGCGGCTGGAGCTGGCCGATACCAAGAAGGAGATCCAGGGATACCGGAACGGCATCTTCTGGCAGCGAAACGCAGGAAAAGAATAAACCATCCGGGGACCGCCCCGCCTTCCATGGAAGGCGGGGCGGTTTTTTGCTGCCCGGAGAAGGGAGAAAAGCTGTTCCTATAAGACAAAAAATGTGAATAGGAAATTTTAAAAAATTACGGAATAAAAAGGGAATTTTAGACTTATGGAGGACACTCGGGAAACAGGGGAAAGGGTGCTAGAATGAGGACATCCAAAAGAAAGGAGCCTGTGGATTTGGAAGAACAACAGATCAGGGCGGCGGCCAGACCGCCCGGCCCCGCACAGGGGTTTGAGCAGGCCATGGGGGTGCGGGATGTCACCAGCCCCGCCATGGCCCGGGCCATCCGGAAATGGTACCGGCTCTATTTCGGGGACCCCAGCCCCGGCACTGATCCCAGCCAGCGGCTGGCCTGTGCCATTGTGGCCAAGCTGGAGCGGGTGATCTTCGGAGAGTACCGGGCCCAGCTGTCCGGGAAAGCGGAGCCCTTCTACGCCCGGACCCTGGCCCGGCTGGAGGGGGTCCGCCGCCAGGCCATGCAGCAGCTGCTGGTGGGAGGCGAGGTCCTTCTCAAGCCCCTGCCCCGGGGGGAGGACCTGGACTGGGTACCCCTGCCCCGATGCAATTATATCCCACTGGGAAGGGACAGTCAGGGGAAAATCCTGGATCTGGGAACGGTGGAACAGCGGGCGGAGGGAGGATATTTTTACCGATTGCTGGAGCGCCGGACCCTGACGGGAACCGGGACCATGACGGTGGAGAACCGGCTCTTCCGCTCCCGGGAGGAGGGAAGCTACGGCCTGGAGGTGTCCCTGGACACCCTGGACTGCTACCGCACCCTGACCCCCCGGTACAGCTGTCCCGCTCCCCTGGGCGGGCTGGGGTTGGTCCAGCTGAAAAGCCCGCTTCTCAACTGTGTGGATTTCAGTGGGGAAGGGGTGTCGGTCTACGCCCCGGCTGTGGACCTGATCCAGGCGGTAGACCGGAACGAGGCTCAGATGAACAATGAGTTTGAGAACGGGGCTAGCCGGATCCTGGTCAGCGCCGACCTGCTCACTGTTCGGCGGGACGCAGCGGGACGAGTGGTGAAGCGGCTTCAGGACACCGTCTTCACTGCCCTGGACGAAGCGCCCGAGGAGGTCCCCATCACGGTGTTCAGCCCCCAGCTCCGGCACGAGAGCTATCTGGCCCGGAAGCGGGACGCCCTCCGGAGCATTGAGAGCCTCATCGGCCTGGCCCGGGGGACCCTCAGCGACGTGGAGCAGACCCAGCGCACCGCCACCGAGATCGCCGACAGCCGGGCTGACTACGCCCTCACCGCTCAGGACTACCAGGAGGTGTGGCAGAAAGCCCTGGGGGAGGCCCTGGCTCTGGCCGGAGGGCTGGGCAACGCCTACGGCCTTTGCAGCCGGGAGTATCAGCCCGGGGAGCTGGCGGTGGATTGGGGGAACGGCCTGCTCTACGACCAGGAAAAGGATTGGCAGCAGCTGATCCAGATGGCGGCCAGCGGGGTGCTCAAGCCCGAGCTTCTGCTGGCCTGGAAGTACGGTCTGCCCCATCAGACCGAAAGCCAGCTGGCGGAGATCCGTCAGCGGTTCATGCCTGAAACAAAGGAGGAGTAAAACAAGATGACCATGGAAGAAATTCTGGCCGGGCTGGGGATGCCCGTGCCCCCGGAAAAGCAGCAGGCTCTGGCCCAGGCAGTGGCCCAGAGCTACATGACCCTGGAGGAGCACCAGCAGCAGCTCCAGGCCCAGCAGTTCAGCGCCCTGGTGGAGGCCCGAATGGCCGCCGCCGGGGTCCGTAGCCCCAAGGCGGTGCGGGCCCTCCTGGACCTGGAAGCCCTGGCTCAGGACCCTACCCCCCAGGCGGTGGATGCAGCCCTGGCCGCCCTGAAGGCCAGCGACGGATATCTTTTTGCCGCCTTCCCCGCCTTTGCCCCGGGAACCGGCACCGTCAGCCCCATGTCCCGCCCTGACCCCATGGCTGCCATCTACGCCGCAGCCGGGGTGTGATCCACTGAAAGAGAAAAGGAGAGAGAAAGATGGCTAATTCTATTCAGCTTGCACAGCAGTTCGTCCCCGTACTGGACAAGGTCTACAAGGCCGCCTGCCTTACCGCCCTGCTGGACGGCAGTTCCGAGCTGGCCAAACAGGGGGCTACCGCCCATGAGCTGGTCATCCCCACCATGGAGATGGACGGCCTGGGAGATTACAGCCGGAACAGCGGCTACGCTGCCGGGGATGTGACCCTGACCTATGAGACCGTGGAGTGCAACTTTGACCGGGGCCGGATGTTCACCGTGGATGCCATGGATGACGCCGAGTCCGCCGGTATCGCCTTCGGCCAGCTCAGCGGGGAGTTCATCCGCACCAAGGTGGCTCCCGAGCTGGACGCCTTCCGGTTCGCCTGCTACGCCTCCGCCGACGGGGTCTCCACCGCCACCGGCACCCTTACCAAGGGCAGCGAGGTGGTGGCCGCCCTCCGGGCCGCCGTCACCAAGATGGACGAGGACGAGGTGAACCCCGAGAGCCGGTACCTCTTTATCACCCCCACCCTGAAGGGTCTGGTGGAGGATATGGACACCACCGCCAGCCGCCAGGTCATGGACGGCTTTGCCGGGGTGATCTGTGTGCCCCAGAGCCGGTTCTACACCGCCATCACCCAGGCCGCCGACGGAGCAGGTGGTTACTCCAAAGCGGGGGACGGGAAGAACATCAACTTCATGGTGGTGGAGAAAAGCGCCGTCATCCAGTTCCCCAAGCACATTG
>CALXEN010000207.1 GCA_944387325.1 uncultured Clostridia bacterium
ATGACCTCAAAGTCCTCCGACTGTTCCGGCGTGTCGCAAAGGGTCACCTCCCAGCCTTCAGCCTCCAGCCAGGCCGCGGTGGTCATTCCGGTGGAACCGGCCCCCAATATTGTAATTCTTCTATCCATAAAAACCACCTGTGCCTTCCCATAATGATAAGAGTGAAAACTTTTTCCTGAAAAATTTGCTCCAGTCTCCCGGAAGAGGCTGGAGCAAACAGCGTCGCATCAGAATGCGCTCTTATTTAATCACGCCCTTCTGGAAGAGGTAACGCGCCCAGACCACAGTGATGGCGATGAGCACCAGCATGATCCAGATGCCATAGGAGCTGAACCAGGCCTGGCCGAAGATGAGGGCGGCAATGCAGCCCAGGACGAAGGGAACCACGCCCACCTTCCAGTTCCACATAATCCGCTGCACCAACATGGCGCCCATGACGGCGGGAAGAACGTTATTAAAGCCGGGCTCCAGCACCGGGCTGGTGAGGATGGGATAGATGATATGGACAAAGGCGACGCCCAGAGCCACTTCCAGGGTGGTGACCAAGCTGCAGGTGCCCACCGCCAGAGTGGCAACCACATCGCCTTCCTTGGTGCCCATCTCCACGCCCATGATCTCCTGGCAGCTGGTGACGCAGGGGATCTTGGTCTGGCTGACGTTGCCGGTGGTGAAGCCGATATAGGTGCCGCCGGCGCCCAGCATGGGGGCAAAGGTGAAGGGTTCGATAATCTGGTTCATGCCGAAAGCGGCCAGAACGGTGAGGACGCCCGCGCCCACAGAGGCCCATTCAATGGAGACGCCATACCGCAGGCACACCCCCACCACAGGGAAGTACATGGTGATCAGGGCCAAAAACATGGAGATGCGTCCCCAGCGGTGAACTTTACGATCATAGGCGGAAAAGGCTTCGTTATTAACAGCTGCCGTTGTTTTCTCAGAACTCATTACGCCGGTCTCCTTTCAAAATGAAATTGACGATCAATTCACGCCACCAGGCAGCAGACGATCACGCCGGCCACAATGGCGATGGACAGGGCGAAGTCTCCAATGACCGGATAGCGGTTCTTCAGCTTTATGCAGATAAACATGAACACAGCGCCGGTAACAGCGGCCACAAAGGGCAGCAGCTTGGAAAAATCGGTGAAATAGGGGACATTGAGACGGGCCACCACAGCGGCGAAAGCGGCAGAGGTGCCAATGAGCAGGAAACGGCTGGTCTTCTTGGCCTTTTTCAGCGCCTTGTCATAACCCTTCAGGGTCAACAGGCAGTTGACGGGAGCCAGGCTCATGCCAAAGTTCATCACCAGCATAATGACCACAAAGCCGCCCAGGGTGCAAGCGGAATATTCAGTGAAACCGGCAGCTTCCAGACCGATACCGGCAGCCATAGGCTCATATCCGCCGGCGCCGATGTTGGACAGACGCAGCCAGGGGAAGAATTTGCCCATGTTGGGAGACATGGCGATCATCAGGGAAACCAGGGAAAGAGCGGGGATCACCGAGATGGTGGCAGAGGTGGTGATGCACTTCTTCAGCTTGTTTTTGTCCATTCCGATCTCGATGCCCTGCTTCCATGCCATCATCATGAAGCGGACCGCCTGCAAGACGATGACGCCCACCGGAATCAGGCAGAGAATAAACATAAATCCACTGTTCGCAACATCCAAGTAATTCATTGTGTCCCTCCTCAGTGTTTTGGGTCAACTCAATGGTGTTCTCCCGGAGGCGGCGGGGGAGAGGCTCCCCCGGACCCGTCCCCGGGCGTGCCACTGGAACCGGGGTATTACTGTTTCTGGCGATCTGTGAAGGTCATCAGCGGGAAAATCTTCCGTTTTTCCATCATCTTGGCTTCCAGCTTCTTGTCGCTCTCCAGCATATCGTTGAGGGCGAAGTCTCCCAGGAAGTCGATGGAGGCGTCGGCGTTGATGTCCAGAACGCCCTGATTGTTGGCCAGGCGGACCCCCTTGAGGGCAAGCTCCGCGGCATCCAGCGCCATGGCGGTACCGGAGGCCATCCGCAGGGCGCAGGCCAGCTTGGCGCCGTCGCACACCACGCCGAAGACGTTGGGAATCAGGTTCTGAATGGCGTTCTCCGCCTGCTGCTCGGTGCCGCCCTGGAGCAGGACCGAACCGACGGCCACGCCCATGGTGGCGGCCACTTCGCAGGAACACATGGTGGGGGCCTTACCGATGCGGTGGATCACGGCGGTGGCCAGCAGGGAGCTGATAACCAGAGCCCGCTGGAGGTCCTCCTGCTTGCTGCCCAGATCCTTAGCCAGGCTGATCAGCGGCATGGAGGAGGCGATACCCACGTTGCCCTTGCCGCCCACGCTCATGATGGGGAGGGGAACGCCGGACATACGGCCCTCGCAGGCGGCGGCAGCGGCGGCCTTGGCGCGGCTGACAGGGCTGGGGGTGGAGGTGGCCAGCAGATTGCGTCCGATGCCGATGCTCACGTCCTCGTGGGTCAGAACATAATCGGACATCTTGGAGTTCATCTCAATGGCTTCCAGAATGAAGTCGAATTTTTCAATGGGGGTGGTGGTGGCAAATTCGTAGAAATCCTTGATCTTGTACTTCATCAGGGGGGTATGGCCGGCGCGGTTGAGGGCGTCAGGCTCCTTCTCCAGCAGCACTTCCCCGTTGCGGGCCTTGTAGATCAGGCCGTCCTGGGCGCCCTTGATGACAGCGACGCCAACGCCCTTATCCGTTTCAATGGTGATTTTCCGGGCGGCGCCCAGATCCAGATCGTCGGTGGGAACCAGTTCCACCAGCTCCGCCACCTTCCGGGCTTTCAGCTCGCCCTCAGGAGTGACGGAATGAAGAACCTCCAATCCGGCGTTGGGATCTCCGCAGACTGCGCCCAGGGCGGCAGCCATTTCGGCGCCCAGCATCTCGGTACCAGGGAAGGCCACGTCGTCACTCTTGGGACCGAAGCCCTCGCAGGTGATCTTTTTGATCTCGCCGCCGATGGCGTCATAGGCCTGGGCGGCGACGAAGCAGATGCCGATGGGACCGGTGCAGCCCAAAGCGGGTTTCATTTCCTTGCGAAGAATGTCGTACAATTCCTGGTACTTCTCCATGATAATTCCTCCCTTTATCATTGTCCCTGTGCTGCCCTGATTTCACTGCCCTGGGCAGACAAGATGTCGGTGTAAGACCGCTTATGACAACGCATTGCCCGATTTTATTCCCGTCTTTGTCACAGCGTATCTTATGGTTTCAGTATATTGTCTGACTACGAAAAAGTCAATCAGATTTTTGCATTTTCTCCATTATTACAAAATAAAAAAATATTTTTATAGTAATAATCACCGACAATAACTTCGATTTTACAAAAAATAGCTGATTTTTACAATCAGTTTTTTTCTGTTATTTACAAATTCATTGTGTGATGATAGAATGATATTGTCTTATATATCCTGCGGATTCAAGGAGGGAGCGGAATGATGGTCAGGGAAGTGAAGATCCTTCAGCCTGCTTTTTATGACGAATTTGCCTGTATTGGCCCGGCTTGTGCCGATAACTGCTGCCATACCTGGGAGATTGACATTGATAAGGAGCATTACCTGCTTTATAAGGCCCAGAAGGATCCTGCCTTCCACCGCCTTTGCGATCAGGTGGTACGCCGCCGGAAAAAGGACGGCACGCCGGAGCGCTATGCTTCCCTGGCTCTGGGGGAGGATGGGCGATGCGGCTTCCAGGATCCCGACGGCGGCTGCCGGATCATCCGGGCGCTGGGTCACCAGGCCCTTTCCCACACCTGCACCCTCTATCCCAGACGAAAAGCCCAGTTTGTTCCCGGGGTGTGGGAGCTGTCCCTCTCCCTTTCCTGCGGGGAGGCGGCCCGCCTGGCCCTTTTTTCCCGGGATCAGATCGAATTTGTGGGGCTGCGGCGGGGGACGGACCCCCGGGATCCGTTGGACGCCATGGTCCCCCTGGGGATCGGACAAGGGGGCGCCGTGGCGCAGCCTCCTTCCTACGGTCCGGCGCTGCGGGAAAGCTGCATGGAACTGATTCGCCGCCGGGATTACCGGCTGCCGGAGCGGATCCTCTCGGTGGGGCTGCTGCTGCGGCGGGCGGACCGTCTGATCGCCCAGGGACAGCAGGAGGGGATTCCCGCCCTGTGCGGCGGTTTTTTGCAGTCGGTTCGGGCAGGGGAGTTCCAGGGCTTTGTTGACCGGCTGGAATACCGCCCGGAGGCCCATCGGAGCGCTATGCAGCTGCCCATGGCCCATCTGCTGGGAGGAGCCCGGAAACCGGTATTGAGGCATCTTTGGGCGGCGCTGGAGCCCTGGTGTGTTCCCGACCCGGTCACAGGAGGTTACCAGGCAGGGCGGGAGGCACTGGATTTCCTCATCCAGACGGGCAAAGAAAAAGGGGACCCCATTTTGGAGTCACTGGCCTCGGCGGCGGAAA
>CALXEN010000208.1 GCA_944387325.1 uncultured Clostridia bacterium
CCCCCACCCGCCTGCAGGCCATCCGCCGGATGCGCCGGGCGCTGGAGGAGTTCGTGCTGGAGGGATATCCCACCGGGGCGGACTTCGCCCACCTGATCCTGTACCACCCCGACTTTTTGAAGGGCAGCTACGACACATCCTTCATCGAGCAGAACGCCGAGCAGCTGCTGCGCTGGACCGAGACCGGCGCGCCGGACTGCGACGGCCGGGAGGAGGAAGACTAAGTGGAAACGCGCTTTTCCCAGCGCCGCCAGCGGCTGCTGGACCTGAAGGTGCGCCGCGAGGGCCAGATCCCCGCGCCCGCCCGTCTGGCCGGCCCGGCGGTGTTCGAACAGTGCCCCGGCTGCGGCGAGCCGGTGCCCCAGACCCAGTGGGCGCGGGGGCCGTACGTCTGCCCCCGCTGCGGCTATCACCGGCCCATCGGGGGATACCTGCGGCTCTCCCAGCTGCTGGACCCCGGCACCTTCCGGGAACTGGACGGAACCCTCACCTCCGGCAACCCCCTGGATTTCCCCGGCTATGAACAGAAGCTGGCCTCCGCCCGCCGGTCCACCGGTCTGGCGGAAGGGGTGGTTTCCGCCAAGGGAAAGCTCTGCGGGATCCCCCTGGTCATGGTGGTCATGGACAGCCGGTTCTTTATGGGCAGCATGGGGGTGGCCGTAGGGGAAAAGGTGACCCGGGCGGTGGAAACCGCCCGGAAAGCCAAGCTCCCCCTGGTCATCTTCACCGCCTCCGGGGGAGCCCGGATGCAGGAGGGGATCCTTTCCCTCATGCAGATGGCCAAGACCGCCCAGGCCATCCAGAAATTCCAGGATGCCGGCGGCCTCTACATCACCGTCATGACCCACCCCACAACCGGGGGGGTCACCGCCAGCTTTGCCTCCCTGGGAGACATCGCCCTGGCCGAGCCGGGGGCCCTCAGCGGGTTTGCAGGGCCCCGGGTCATTGAACAGACCATCGGGGAAAAACTTCCCGAGGGCTTCCAGCGGGCGGAATACCTGCTGGAGCACGGGTTTCTGGACGCCGTAGTGCCCCGGGACCGGATGAAGGAGACCCTCTGCAGCATTCTCCGTCTCCACGGAAAAGGAGGTGCCGCCCGTGGCTGATCATTCCCCTGCCCGGCGGGTCGCCCTGGCCCGGGATCCCGGCCGCCCCGGCACCGCCCAATTTTTGGAAGCGCTTTTCACGGATTTCTTTGAACAGCGGGGAGACCGGCTCTGTGCCGACGACCCCGCCATTTTGGGAGGCGTGGCCCTCTTTCACGGCCGCCCCGTCACGGTGCTGGGTCACCGGAAGGGAAAGAACCTGGAAGAAAACCTGGCCTGCCATTTCGGGATGCCCACTCCGGAGGGCTACCGGAAAGCCCAGCGGATCATGAAAGCGGCGGAAAAGTTCCGCCGCCCCATCATCACCTTTGTGGATACGGCGGGGGCCTACCCCGGCCTGGAGGCGGAAGCCCGGGGCCAGGGGGAAGCCATCGCCCGGTGCCTGGCCCTTATGGGAGGCCTCACCGTCCCCATCATCACCCTGGTCATTGGGGAAGGGGGGAGCGGCGGAGCCCTGGCTCTGGGGATGGGAAACAAGGTCCTTATGCTGGAAAACGCCGTCTACTCGGTCCTCTCCCCGGAAGGGTTCGCCTCCATCCTCTGGAAGGATTCCTCCCGGGCCCAGGAGGCCTGTGACGTTATGAAACTTACCGCCGCCGACCTTCAGGAGCTGGGAGTGGCCGACCAAGTCATCCCCGAGCCGGAGGAGGGGGCTCACACCGATCCCCAGGCGGTGTTCGCCGCCGTGGACGAAGCCCTGTCCGCCGCCCTGCGGCAGATGGACCGGGTGGGCGACCCGGCACAGCACCGGTATAAAAAGTACCGGGGCATGGGAGACGGCTGGCTGGCCGTGCCCGGAAAGGAGAACAAATGAGCGGACTTGCCATTCTGGGCACCGGACGGTGCCTGCCTGGCCGCTGCGTCACCAACCAGGAGCTGTCCCGGGTGGTGGACACCAGCGACGAGTGGATCACCGCCCGCACCGGCATCCGGCAGCGGTATCTGTCCACCCCCGAGGAATCCCTCACCGACCAGGCCGCCCAGGCAGCCCGGCTGGCCATGGAGCGGGCGGGGGTCACCCCCGACCAGATCGGCCTGGTGGTGGCGGGTACATTTACCCCCGACCACGCCAGCCCTTCCCTGGCCTGCGAGGTCCACGGGGCCCTGGGGCTGGCAACCACCACCCCGGCCTTTGACGTGAACGCCGCCTGCTCCGGCTTCCTCACCGCTCTGGAGACCGCCCGCTGCTTCCTGGAGGGAGCCAGCTGCGGCGGCCCCTGCGCCCTGGTCATCGGGGCGGAGCAGCTGAGCCGGGTCATGAACATGGAGGACCGGTCCACCTGCGTCCTCTTCGGGGACGGGGCCGGGGCCGCCGTGGTCCGGCTGGACCCTGACCATCCCTACACCTGCCGTCTGGGCTGCCGGGGCAGTGCGGAGATCCTCCGGGTAGGAGGTCTGGGCAGCGAGAACCATTGGATTTATATGGACGGCAAGGCGGTCTTCCGGTTTGCCAGCGATACGGTCCCCCGGGCTCTGGAGGAGCTTGCCGCACAGGCAGGCACCACCCTGGACCAGGTGGACTGGGTGGTCTGCCACCAGGCCAACGGCCGGATCATCGACCATGTCATCAAGAAACTGGGGGCCGACCCAAATAAATTTTATAAGAATATCCAGCGCTATGCCAACACCAGCTCCGCCAGCATCATCCTGGCCCTGGACGAGATGGCCCGGGAGGGCCTTCTCCAGCCCGGCCAGAAGGTGGCCTGCGTAGGCTTCGGCGCCGGCCTCACCTGGGGAGCGACCCTGCTCACCTGGTGAAGAGAAGGAGGAACAGGAAATGGTACGTCTGAATGAACTGCTGGGGATCCAATATCCCTTTATCCAGGGCGGCATGGCCAACATTGCCACCGGCCGGTTCGCCGCCGCTGTCTCCAACGCCGGGGCCCTGGGCCTTATCGGGGCGGGCGGCATGAGCGCCGACCAGTTCCGGGAGGAGATCCGCCTCTGCCGGAGCCTGACGGACAAGCCCTTTGGGGTGAACATCATGCTCATGCATCCCCAGGTGAAGGAGATGGCCCGGATCGCCGCCCAGGAAAAGGTGGCGGTGGTCACCACCGGCGCCGGGAACCCCGGGGCTTTTGTAAAGCTCTGGAAGGAAGCCGGCTGCAAGGTCTTCCCCGTGGTGCCCGCCGTGGTGCTGGCCCGCCGTCTGGCCCCTCTGGGAATCGACGGAGTCATCGCCGAGGGCACCGAGTCCGGCGGCCATGTGGGGGAGATGACTACCATGGCCCTGGTCCCCCAGGTGGTGGACGCCATGAAGGAATATAACATCCCCGTCATTGCCGCCGGCGGCATTGCGGACGGCCGTCAGCTGGCCGCCGCCTTCGCCCTGGGGGCCTGCGGGGTCCAGCTGGGCACCTGCCTGCTGGCCAGCGAGGAATGCCCCATCCACCCCAACTATAAGCAGGCGGTGCTGAAGGCCAAGGACAACGGTACCACCGTCACCGGCCGGATGGGGGGCACCCCCGTCCGGATCCTCAAGAACAAAATGGCCCGGGAATACCTCTCCAAGGAGAAGGCCGGGGCCAGCAAGGAGGAGCTGGAGCAGTTCACCCTAGGCTCGCTCCGCCGTGCGGTCTTTGAGGGGGATGTGGATACCGGCAGCCTCATGGCCGGACAGGTAGCGGGGATGGTCCACGAGATCCGTCCCCTGGCCGAGATCTTCCGGGATCTCTACACCGGCGGTCAGGAGACCCTGGGCCGTCTGGACCGGGACTGGAAAGAGGAGAAGTAACATGAAGGTAGGATTGCTCTTTGCGGGCCAGGGGGCCCAGCACGCCGGAATGGGCAAGGACCTGTACCAGGCCCTGCCCCGGTTCCGGGAACTGTTTGACAGCCTGGCGGACCAGGTGGAGTTTGATCTGAAGACCCTCTGCTTTGAGGGGCCCGAGGAGCAGCTCTCCCTCACCGCCTACACCCAGCCCTGCATGGTGGCCTTCGCCGCCGCCCTCTCCCAGGTCCTCCTGGAGGAGGGGCTGGAGCCGGTGGCCGCTGCGGGCCTCAGCCTGGGAGAGTATTCCGCTCTCTGTGCTGCGGGGGTCTTTACCCCCGCCCAGGCGGTCAAGCTGGCCGCCTGCCGGGGCAAGGCCATGACCCAGGCCGCCCAGGGTCTGGACTGCGGCATGGCCGCCGTCCTGGGCCTGGACCGGGAAAAGCTGGCCGCAGCCTGCACCCAGGCTGCCCAGGGGGAAGTGGTGGAGATCGCCAACTATAACTGCCCCGGCCAGATGTCCATTGCCGGCACCTCCGCCGCCGTGGAGCGGGCCTGCGCCCTGGCCAAGGAGGCCGGCGCCCGCCGGTGCGTTCCCCTGAAGGTGTCGGGACCCTTCCACACCTCCCTTATGGCCCCGGCCGGCGGCGCCCTTGCGGTGCAGCTGGTGGGAGAAAAGCTGGGAGAGATGCGGTTCCCCGTCTACTTCAACTGCCTGGGCGCTCCCATGGGGGAGGGAGACACCATCCCCGCCCTGCTGGAAAAGCAGGTCCAGAGCAGCGTTTATATGGAGGACACCCTCCGCCGGATGACAGAGGACGGGGTGGAGGCCTTCCTGGAGATCGGGCCCGGCAAGGTCCTCTCCGGATTTGTAAAAAAGACCGTGGGTCTTCCCGTCAAGAGCGTGGAGACCCTGGAGGATCTGACCCAGGCCCTGGCCTGGCTGAAAGGAGAAGCCCAATGAGCGAAGGAAAACTCCACGCCCTGGTCACCGGGGGCAGCCGTGGCATCGGCCGGGCCGTCTGTCTGGCCCTGGCCGCCCAGGGATATGATGTGATGATAAACTACAGCGGCAATGTGACCGCTGCCCAGGAGACCGCCCAGGCCTGCCAGGAGCTGGGGGTAAAGGCCATCCCGGTCCAGGGAAATGTGGCGGACCCTCAGGAGGCGGCCCGGCTGGTGGAGACCGCCCTGGAAGAGTTCGGCAGTCTGGAAATCCTGGTGAACAATGCGGGAATAACACGGGACGGTCTCCTCCTCCGGATGAAGGAGGAGGACTGGACCGCCGTCCTGGACACCAACCTGAAAGGGGCCTTCCACTGCATCAAGGCGGTGGCCCGCCCCATGATGAAGCAGCGGATGGGCCGGATCGTCAATATTTCCAGCGTGGTGGGTCTGCGGGGAAACCCCGGCCAGGTCAACTACGCCGCCAGCAAGGCCGGCCTCATTGGAATGTCCAAGAGCGTGGCCAAGGAACTGGCCAGCCGTGGGATCACCGTCAACTGCGTGGCCCCCGGGTTCATTGATACGGATATGACCGCCGTGCTGCCCCAGGCTGCCCGGGAGGAACTGCTGCGCCAGATCCCTCTGGGACGTCTGGGCGCCCCGGAGGAAGTGGCCGCTGCGGTGGCCTTCCTGGCCGGGCCCCGGGCTGCCTACATCACCGGACAGGTGCTCTGTGTGGACGGCGGCATGGCCATGTAAGTGAGTTTCAGGAGGAGAAGGATGGATAAGCGTCGAGTTGTCATCACCGGTATGGGAGCAGTCACCCCCCTGGGGCTGGATCTGCCCGCCACCTGGGAACAGGTACGCCAGGGGGGCTGCGGCATTGCCCCCATCACCCAGTACGACACCACCGGCCTCAAGGTCACCCTGGCCGGAGAGGTGAAGGGGTACGACCCCACCGTCACCATTGATAAGCGGGAAGCCCGGCATCTGGACCGGTTTGCCCAGTTCGCCCTCACCGCCGCCCAGGAAGCCATGGACCAGAGCGGTCTGGCCATGGACCGGGAGGACCCCGGCCGGTGCGCCGTCTTTTTTGCCAGCGGCATCGGCGGCTTCCACACCACCCAGAGCGAATGCCTGAAAGGCAGCGAGAAGGGGTATGACCGGGTCTCTCCCTTCTTCATCCCCATGACCATCTCCAACATGGCCGCCGGGAACATTGCCATCCGGTTCGGCTTCAAGGGGATGTGCACCTGCCCTGTCACCGCCTGCGCCTCCGGGGCCAACGGTGTGGGGGATGCCTTCCGCCACATCCGGGACGGCTACGCCGAGGTAGCCCTTTGCGGCGGCTCCGAGGCCGCCATCACTCCCCTGGCCATGGGGGGCTTCACCACCATGCACGCCCTCCACACCGGCAGCGATCCCCTGCGTGCCTCCATCCCCTTTGACGCCCAGCGCAGCGGCTTTGTCATGGGAGAAGGGGCCGGGGCCCTGGTGCTGGAGGAACTCTCCCACGCCCAGGCCCGGGGAGCCCATATCCTGGCCGAGGTAGTGGGGTACGGCGCCAGCTGTGACGCCTACCACATCACCGCCCCCAGCCCCGACGGCTCCGGCGCTGCCGCCGCCATGACCCAGGCCCTGGCCGATGCAGCCATCACCCCCGACCAGGTGGACTACATCAACGCCCACGGCACCTCCACCCCCATGAACGATGCGGGGGAGACCGCCGCCGTCAAGCTGGCCTTCGGGGACCATGCCCGCAGCCTGGCCATGAGCAGCACCAAGTCCATGACCGGACATCTCCTGGGGGCTTCCGGCGCCGTGGAGGCCATCTTCACCGCCAAGGCCCTGGAGGAGGGATTTATCCCCGCCACCATCCATTACCAGGAGCCCGACCCCGCCTGTGACCTGGACATTGTGCCCGGCCGGGGCCGGGAGCAGGCGCTCCGGTATGCCATGAGCAATTCCCTGGGCTTTGGCGGACACAACGCCAGCCTGGTGCTGAAGAAATGGGAGGAAGCATAAAATGACCTTCAATTCCAACGAGATCATGGAGATCCTGCCCCGCCGCTATCCCTTCCAGCTGGTGGACCGGATCACCGAATGTGAGCCCGGCGTTCTGGCCAAGGGCCGGAAATGCGTCACCGTCAACGAGCAGCTCTTCTGCGGCCATTTCCCCCAGCGGCACGTTATGCCCGGGGTGCTGATCCTGGAGGCCATGGCCCAGGTGGGGGCGGTGGCCATCCTGACCCAGGAGGAAAACAAAGGCAAGGTGGTCCTCTTCGGCGGGGTGAAGAACGCCCGGTTCCGCCGCCAGGTGGTCCCCGGGGACGTGCTGGAGATGGAGTGTGAGCTCATCGCCCGGCGGGGCCCGGTGGGGATCGGCAAGGCCGTGGCCCGGGTGGAGGGAAAAGTGGCCGCTACGGCGGAACTTACCTTTGCCATTGATTGATTTTTCCCCATGCTGTGGTATAATAAAAGCATAATTCCGCAGGAAAAGGGGATGAGGATGGTGCTGGACTCTGCATTTGCCCAGGTGTACACCAAGTTTAAACTGCACTTTTATCAAAAGGTATTCAGTCGGTTCCAGACCCGGGAGGCCAGCCTCTCGGCGGTGGAGACCTTCTGCATGGAGATCATCCAGGCGCTGGGCCGTCCCACGGTAAACGAGTTTGCCTCCTTTGTGCAGATCTCCTCCCCCAATGCGGCCTATAAGGTAAACAGCCTGATCCAGAAGGGATATCTGGAAAAGGTCCAGTCCACCATCGACCGGCGGGAGTATCACCTGGTGGTCACCCAGAAATACGTGGACTATTACAATATCAGCTACAACTATCTGGCCACCGTCATGGAGCGGATCAGGAAGCGGTTTACCCCCCAGGAAGTGATCCAGCTGGAGCGGATGCTCCGGATCATCTCCCGGGAGCTGATGCCCGAGATCCCCCTGCCCACTCCGGAAGAACCTGCGGAGCCCTCCTGATCATCAGGGAAAGGGGCAGCACCATGGGAAGATGGTTTTGGGCAGTTCTCTTCTGCCTGGGGGCGGCGGTGCTTTTCACCGGCTGCACCCGGGAGTACCACCGGAAAGATATTGAATCCTGTCTGGCCGAGGAGTATGGCCTCACCCGGTTCCGGGTGTAGGACTGCCCCCCATGAGCAACGGAAAGCAAAGACCGCTTCGAGAGAAGTGGTCTTTTCCTTTGTGGGCGGTCCGACGGAAAAAGGCCCGGCCGGTCCGGCTTCCCGGAATTGATTTGCCGGGGGGAATATGGTAGGATAAGGGGGAAAGAATTACGCCCCGACATTGCTTTTCCCGGGGCAGGGAGGCTGCACCATGAAAAAACTCCGCACACTCTGGAAGGAACACCGCACCGGATGCCTGGTATGGGCCGGCGTGGCGGCCTTCCTCATTGCCGCATGGGAAAGCTGGTTCTATTACGAGAGCCTTTTCCAGCAGCCCATGCTGGCCCAGAATCTCCTCTACCGGCTTTTGATGGTGGTGGAAAACGGCATCAAGGCCTTCACCTTCGAGGCGAAGATCAGCTTGGGAGATGTGATCAAGTATATGCAGGGGGACCTGTCCCGCCTGCGGTATCTGGTCTCGGTCCTCTATGTCCTGGCCTTTTTTGTGGCGCCTCTGGTCACCGCCACCGCCCTTTTCACCGCCGTTCAGTTCCTGGTGGGGAACAAGCTGGGGGCTGTGGCAGGCCGGAAAAAGGAAAAATATCTTCTGGTGGGATACAACTCGGACACCCTGGCCCTCATTCGGAGCCTGTCCGGGCTGGACCGGCGGCGGTACCAGCTGGTCCTTCTGGTGGACCAGGAACTGAATGACAGCCAGAAGACCGCTCTTCAGGGGGAACGGGTGCTGGTGCGGCAGTTCAGTCAGCTGGACCTGAGCGGCAGCCCGGAGGGGGACCGGAAAAATCGGCGGGTCCTGGGGGAGAAGCGGATCACCCGGATCTTTCTCATGGAAAAATCGGCGGTGGAGAACTTTACCCGGTACATCTTCTTCTCCCGCCTTTGGCAGGACTGCCGGAAGGAGGGGCTTGCTTTCGGCTCCCAGCGGCTGGACGTCTACTGCGCCTGCCAGACCGGGGAGGTCCAGGGCCTGATCTGGAACTACCAGGATCACCTGGAGGGGACCAAACCCCACCTTCATCTCTTCAGTACGGCGGGGCTCCGGGTCCATGCCCTCCTGGAGCAGACGCCCCTCTGGAGCTGTAACCGCCAGACCGGTTCCCGGGATCTCCACCTCCTGATCCTGGGCTTCGGGGAGATGGGGAAAAAGCTCTTCCGGGAAGGGCTGAACCAGGGAATTTTGGCCCCGGACAGCCGGGTCACCATAGACATTGTGGACCGGGACCGGGAACAGGTCGCTTGGGCCCTTTCCGGGATGCTGGGGGCGGGGTACCGCCGGGAGGGAGATACCCTCACCTACCCCGGCCAGCTGGTGGACGGGGGGCTCACCATCCGGTTCCACGGCCTGGACGTGAGGAGCGGAGAATTGGTCCAGCTGGTGGAATCCCTGGACCGGGAGGAGCCCTTCACCTATATGGCCCTCTGTCTCCCCTCGGTGGAGCAGAGCCTCTTTGCCATGACCCAGCTGGAAAATTACCTCTCCGCCCAGCCTCACCCGGGGATGCCCCTGGCCGTGCGGCTGGACACCTGCCAGGCTGTCACCGGTTACCTGAACGGGGACCGGACCATCCACGAAAACGTGGTCATCCTTCCCGGGGTGGACGAGGTCATCCGATTCCAAAACATTGCAGGGGAGGGGGAAGCGAAAAACGCCGAGGCTGTCCACGACCTTTACGCCGGGGTGGAAGCGGGCCGCACCGGCTCCGCCTCCCGGGAGGACATTCATCAGCTCCTTTTCCGGCAGGAATCCTCCTACTATCAGATCTATCACCGGCCTGCCAAGGCCTGGCTCTTCTCCGCCCTTTCCCCGGAAGATCAGAACCGGGCCCGGCAGGAGCTGGCGGACCTCTGCGGGGAGATGGAGGCCATCGACCGCAACCCGGAGGAGTACCGCACCCGGATGGACGGCATCAATGCCCGGATCCTGGCCAGTCCTCTCCTTCAGTGGATGGGGGCGGTGGAGCACCGCCGCTGGAGCTGCTATATGTTGGCGGCAGGCTGGCGGGGAATCCCCTTTGCCCAGGCGTCCCAGATCCCCAAGGCACAGCGGATCAAGATGCGGGTCAACCCCAACCTGGTCTCCTGGGACCAGCTGGTGAAAGAAAACCCCGACGTGCTGGCCTACGACATCACCCCCTGGCAGCAGGCGCTGGAAGAGTCCTGAATACAGCTTTATCCGTCGGAACAGTGCAGACCGTTCCGACGGATTTTTTTCTCCCCGAAGGGAAAACCACAAATTTCAGGGAACAAAAGAAAAGTTCCTCTTAACAAAAGGCCGGTTCTTTGGTACACTGTGGTAGTAAAGCGAAAAACGGAGCGAGGATTCCGGGAAAGATGAGGATCAGGTATGGCTTTCTTTCAGGCTGTGTACAATCTGCTGTGGGGGGACCTGGTCACCCTTTCCCTGCCGGGAGGCAGCAGCCTGGGGCTCTCCCTTCTGGTGCTCATCCTGGTGCCCTCGGGGGTATATTTCACCATCCGCACCCGATTCCTTCCCTTCCGGCTCTTCCCGGAAATGGTCCGGGTCACCACCGAAAAGCGCCCCGCCCTGGGGAAGGAGGGACTGTCGGGGCTCCAGGCTCTCATCGTCTCCACCGCCTGCCGGGTAGGGATGGGGAACCTGGTGGGGGTGGTGGCCGCCATTTCCGCCGGAGGTCCCGGAGCGGTGTTCTGGATGTGGCTCATGGCCATCATCGGTTCCTCCACCGCCTTCGTGGAATCCACCCTGGCCCAGCTGTACAAACAGAAGGACCCGCTGTACGGAGGCTTCCGGGGCGGCCCCGCCTATTATCTCCACGCCCTCTTCCGGGGGGAGAAGGGGGGAAGATCGGTGATCGCTTGCCTCTTCGCTTTGTCGGGGCTGGTCTGCTGGTGCGGCATCAGCCAGGTCATCGGCAACTCCATCTCCTCCTCCTTTGAGAACGCCTTCGGCATCCCGCCCCTCTGGTCCACCATTGCTCTGGTAGGGGTCTCCGCCCTCATTGTCCTGCGGAAAAATGCCACCGTCCGGGTGCTGGATCTTGTAGTGCCGGTGATGGCCGCCTGCTACTTTTTCCTTACCCTCTTCCTCATCCTGAAAAACTTTGCCCTCCTTCCCCAGGTCTTTGGGGAAATCTTCTCCCAGGCGTTCGGCCTCCGTCAGGCGGCGGCGGGCGGTCTGGGAACCGTCATTATGAACGGGGCCAAGCGGGGCCTCTTCTCCAACGAGGCGGGCAGCGGCTCCGCCCCCTGTGCCGCCGCTGCGGCGGACCTGAGCCACCCGGCCAAGGCAGGCCTTCTTCAGGCCCTGGGGGTCTTTATTGACACGGTGGTCATCTGCAGCTGCTCCGCCATGATCATGCTCCTCACCCCCGCCTCCCTCACCGCCGGCCTGGAGGGAATGGACCTGCTCCAGACCGCCATGGGATACCACCTGGGACAGTTCGGGGTGGTGTTCATTGCAGTCATCCTCTGGCTTTTCAGCTTCTCCACCTTCCTGGGGATCCTCTTCTATGCCCGGTCCAATGTGGCCTACCTCTTCGGGGACAACTGGCTCTCCCAGACCCTTTACAAGCTGCTGGCCCTGGCCATGCTCTTTGTGGGCGGGCTGGCCGCCTACCAGTTTGTCTGGGACCTGGGGGATGTGGGCATTGGACTGATGACCATCTTTAACATGATCGCCCTGATTCCGCTGGCACCCGAGGCGCTGCAGTCGCTGCGGGACTATGAGGGCCAGCTGGAGAAACAGGAACATGAGAGG
>CALXEN010000209.1 GCA_944387325.1 uncultured Clostridia bacterium
TCGACTACAAGGATGCCGCCAAGCTGCGCCGGTTCCTGTCTGAGCGGAGCAAGATCCTGCCCCGCCGCACCACCGGCACCTGCGCCATGCATCAGCGTCAGCTGACCGAGGCCATCAAGCGCGCCCGCCAGATCGCGCTGCTGCCCTTCGTCACCGACTAATTGAGCAGAAGAAAACCGCCTGTCCGTTTGGACAGGCGGTTTTTTTACGCCTCGGGCGCCTCCGGGCGGAACGACTTTCGCAGGGTGAAGAGCTGCCACACCAGGATGAGGCGCACGATAATGCCGGTCAGCAGCAGGAGGACAGAGAGCACGGTCAGAAGCTCGTTGTCCGCCCAGGGCAGGGGAAGGAGGATGAGGACGCTGATGGCCGCGTCCACATTGCGGCATCCCCGCAGTACCCCCGAGGGCAGGCCGTACGCCTCCGCCAGCAGAGACAGGTCGGTGATCAGCTGGAACTGGAAGTAGATGGACACGCACACCACCAGGAGGTAGACCAGGAAAAACCGCCCCACCAGGCTCTCCCCGGTGACCAGAATGGCCAGCCAGTCCACCACATCCACCGCCGCCAGCAGGATGCAGAAGGGTTTTAACAGGGGCAGGTCCCGCAGTTCCTCCCCCAGCAGGCCGATGGCCGCCAGGAAGAACAGGTAGCCCGCCCAGTTGGGCAGCACGTTCAGGGTGCCCAGGTTCAGATTGAAGGTGAGAAACACATAGCCCCAGGCTACCTTGCTCAGGCCCCGGTAAATCTGTTCCTGATTCATGACTGGCCTCCTCTCTCCAGTGTGGCCGTCCAGGTGTAGGTGTCCGCCCCGTCCCGGATGGACACCGCCAGGGCGGCGGGCATTTCGGTGAGGGTGAGGTTTTCTCCTCCGGTGACCCCGCTGCTGGATTGGACCGGATCCTCGTCCAGGCTGCCGGGGCTCAGGGTGAAGGTGTAATGGCTCTCCGCCAGGGCCCGGACAGGGTCGTCACCCGGCTCCATAGGGGCCACGGTGATGGGCAGGGAGATGGCCTCCCCGGTCCCGGTGGACACCAGCCGGGCCCCCACACCCGTCTGCAGCTGGGTAAAGGAGGCGTGGGGCCGGGGCTTGGGGTCCAGATAGCCGGAGGTGGAGAAGGAGGAAAAGAAGTCGGAGGAGCCGGTCTGAACGGTGTTGTCCACCCACAGCCGGCACTGGAAGTCCACCTCCAGATAGAGCCCTTCTCTCTCTGCCGTGTAGGTGGCATAGGGGGTGCTGGTGCTGGGGCAGAGCCACCAGTCCTCCCGCAGCTGGGCGGTCAGCTCCCCAGTGGGTTCCACTGTCCAGAATTCCCCCAGGGGCCGGACGGCCACCGGCTGCCAGGCCAGACCCTGGGCTTCGTCACCCCTCATGGGAGTGAAGAGCAGCACCCCGGTGTAGCCACCCGCCCCGTCGGGCAGCAGATTCATCACCGACCACTCCGCCTGCCAGGCCGGGCGGTGCCAGCGAAACCCCAGGTCGTGGAAGGGAGCGCTGTACAGATAGTCCTCCAGCTCCGCCTCCCGATAGGGGGCGGAGGCCGCCTCCACGGCGGCCTGCCGGGACGCTTCGGGGGCCACCATGGCGTAATACAGGGGGCTGTCGCACAGCAGAGCCTTGGCGTAGGTGTCCAGAGCCCCGGCCACGGTGGTGGGCCGGTTGACCTGGGCCCGGGCCAGGGCCAGGGGGCCCCGCTGGTCAAAGTCGGGAATATCTACCGCCCCGCTGGTGCCCGCCAGGCAGGCGATGGCCAGCACCGCCGCCACGCACCCGGAGCCGAAGCCCATCCCCCGGGGATACCGCTTGAACCGGGCGATGGAGGAGATGCGGGCCTTGATGTTTTTCCCGCCGTTGGCCATGGAGGTGGTGCCCGGAGCCCGGGCGTACCGGCCGTCCGCCATGGACAGGAGGATCACGCCGTACGCCCGTCGCTCCTCCCCCTCCAGCCGCTCCAGCACCCGCTGGTCGCACAGGGCCTCGCAGTCGTTCTGGGCCCTGTCCCAGCAGAACCACAGAACGGGGTTGCACCAGTGAAGGCACCGCAGGGCGCACAGGGCCACCCCTGCCCACAGGTCGCCGTACTCCAGGTGGAGCAGCTCATGGAGGAGGACCTTGTCGTCCACCTCCCGCTCCGGCAGCACCAGCACCCAGGCCAGAGGGCCGCACACGAAGGCGCTCTCCACCCCCGGCAGCACCACCACCCGCCGGGGACGGGCCAGGCGGTAGCGGGCGGCCACCGCCTTCACCTGCTCCAGCGCGGCGGGGGAGGGGGTCCGGCCACACGCCACCCGCCGCCGGAGGGCCAGATAGGACAGGAAAAACCACAGCAGGGAGAGAACCACCCCGGCGGCGTAGAGGTAAAACAGCAGATCAGTGACGCTGCCCGGCCGGATCAGCCGCACCAGGGGAATGGGGGAGAGCACCTCCGTGATAGCATAGGGGGAGGAGAGGGCGGAGGACAGATGGGATTCCGCCCCGGTTTTCACCGCCTCCACCGCCACGCTCAGGCCGGGCAGGGGTGTCTGGCCCCAAAGCCCCGCCGGCAGCAGCAGCCGGACGGCCAGAATGGCCCACACCCCGTACTGCCACCGGGGGGAGAGCTTATCCAGAAAGAGCCGCTTGGCCAGGAGCAGCACCGCCGCCGCCACCGAAGCCGTCAGCGTTTGCAGCAAAAAGGCCCAGATGTTTTCCATGGGTCATACCTCCATGTCGTCCAGCAGCCTGCGCAGCTCCTCCCGCTCCTGGGGGGTGAGCTTCTCCTCCTTCAGAAAGGCGGCCACCAGCCTGCCCGCCGAGCCCTGGTACACCCGCTCCAGCAGGCCCCGCCGCTCCTGGGCGGCGCAGGCCTCCCGGTCCACCCCCGCCCGGTAGCGGTGGGGGGCGTCCTCCTTGTGGATGACCACCAGAGCCTTGGCCGCCATCCGGGTGAGATAGGTAAGCACCGTGTTCCGGCTCCAGCCGGTGGCGGGACGGAGGGCCTCCACCACCTGCCCCAGGGTCAGCCCCTCCGGCGCCCTCCACAGAACCTCCAGCACCTGCCACTCCTTGTCGCTCAGACGCATTGCCATCCCTCCTACAGCTGTAGTATCTATAAGCATACTACAGCTGTAGGAGGGTTTTGTCAACCCCGGCCGGAAATTTTGCCGAATCGAGAAAAAAGCCTACAGACCAGGCCGGAATTGTGGTACAATAACGGATGAGTGAATTTTGCGAGAAGGGACGGGAAACCGGAACATGGACAGGATCGGTTTTGACAATCAGAAGTATCTGGAGCTCCAGTCGGCCCACATCAGGGAGCGCATCGGACAGTTTGACAACAAGCTCTATCTGGAGTTCGGCGGCAAGCTGTTTGACGACTACCACGCCTCCCGGGTGCTGCCCGGCTTTGAGCCGGACAGCAAGATCCGGATGCGCAAGGAGCTGCCGGACTCGGTGGAGGTGGTCATCGCCATCTGCGCCAGCGACATCGAGAAGAACAAGGTGCGGGGAGACCTGGGCGTCACCTACGACATGGACGCGATGCGGCTCATCGACGCCTTCC
>CALXEN010000210.1 GCA_944387325.1 uncultured Clostridia bacterium
ATACACCGCCAGCCCGGCCCGGGCCAGCCGGGGCCGTTTCCCCAGCTTTGTGCAGGGGAGGATCAAAGCCCGTGCCACCAGAGGAATCTATACATATTTGGCAGGGATCAGAGCGTAGGCGATGAGAGCCACCGCCACCCAATGATACCACCGCAGCCGGAAATTCTCATCCAGGTATCCCGCCAGCACCAGGGCCAGGTAGGCCAGGGTAAGGCTCATGATCACGCTGTCCCTGCTGAAGGAGACAGCCAGATGAAGGGTCATGGGCAGAAGGGCAACCACCGCAAGGATATTTTTCCCCACCGGGATCCGTTTTACTGCCCAGCTGGCGCAGAGGGCGAACAGGAGCAGATTGGCCATCCGTCCCAGCAGCAGCGTGGGTACGAAACCCAGCTGGAGGAGATAACAAAGGAAGACCACCCCGCTGGTGAGGTAGTAGAGGGTGTTGGTGTTGTCCACCTGATACTCCGGGTAGAGCTGCTGGTCGTAGTAGGCGTCCTCGGTCCGATCGGTGAGGTGCTCCGCCACACAACTCCACTGAAAGACGGTGGTCTCCTCCGTCTGGAGAAGGGGATACTGGTCGGAGGGCCGCCGCCTTGTCTCGTTGAGGGGAACGGAGTTCATCTTCCAGGTCCCCTCCGGAGCAAACCGGTTGGCCCAGGTGGAAGCGATGGTGAAGCTCTGGTTGATGTGGAACTGCTCGTCCGGTACCGAGTAGGGGGGAAGCACTGCATTGTACACCCCGCCCAGCAGGAGAACGGCAGCCAGCACAAAGATATGCAGCTTGAAAAAGCGGCTGCGACAATAGAGGTAGACAGCCCCGGCCAGGATGCTGAGGCAGAGGCAGATCCCCCAGTAGAACCGGGTCAGGAACCCGCCGATCTGGTGGTAGTTGATCTGCATGGCCAGAGCCCCTTCCAGGGACTGACCGTCTGCCCAGAGGGCGGAACCCTCGGGGGTGGTGGCAGAGTACATGAGGCTGATCTGCCCCTCCCCCTCATAGTGGGGCCGGAGAATGAGCCGGCACCGCCGCCCTTCCACTTCGGGCAGAGCGGTGGTAAAGCCGATGGTGGTATATTCTCCGGAGAGGAAGAGGCTCATATCCACCCCGCCGGTGGCCAGAACCTCCCCGGTGTTGGCGTCCTCCATCACCAGCTCCAGGGTCCCCTGAGGCTGGGTGTCAAACTGGAACTTCACCATCAGACTGTACAGGTCCAGGTCATAGTCAAACTCCTGGACCAATTCCTCCTGGATGGGGGCAGTGACCAGTTCAAAGTTATCGTTCCAGGGGATCCGCAGGCTTTTGGAACCCTGCCCCTGGACCTTCAGCAGGTAGACCAGCAGGGCGATCACCATACAGAGGAAAGCAATACACCCTGCCACAAGAAAATGCCGCAGAGGCCGCAGCCGGTTCAGCCAAGACGATTTTTCCATACTGCCCTCCCTGGGAAATCATTTCTGCCCGTAGTAGGCTTTGGGCCCGTGTTTCCGGGTGTAATGCTTGTCCAGCACGTACTGCTCCAGCAGAGGTGCTCCCAGCTGGATGCAATGGTAGGCCATGGCGGCACACTCCTCCAGAATCACGGAGTTTTCCACGGCTTGGGCGGCGTCCTTCCCCCAGGTGAAGGGCCCATGGCCGGCAGCCAGGGCGGCGGGCACCTGCCGGTAGGTTTCCCGGCAATGGGTGGCCAGCACCAGGCCGGTGTTGGTCTCGTAGGCTGCCTCCACCTCCTCCTGGCTCAAGGCCGGGGCGCAGGGCACAGGGCCGTAAAAGGTATCTGCATGGGTGGTACCGTAGGGAGGAATCTCTCGGCGGCACTGGGCAAAGATGGTGGCCCAGCGGCTGTGGGTGTGAGCCACCCCGCCGATCTCCGGGAAGGCCCGGTAAAGCTCCAGGTGGGTGGGAGTATCGCTGGAAGGGCGGAGCTGCCCCTCTACCACCTGGCCGGTAGCCAGGTCCACCACCACCATGTCCTTCACCGTGAGGAGGGAGTAATCCACCCCGGAGGGCTTGATGGCCATGACCCCCGCCTGGCGGTCGCACTGGCTGGCGTTTCCCCAGGTAGAACCCACCGGGATCAGTCCGCTGCGGGGGATGGTCATGTTGGCCAGATAGGCGGCCTCCTTCAGCTGTTGATACATGGAGGTTCCTCCTTCTTTACGCCAAAGGCTTTTTCCAGGGCCTGGTCCAAAAGACCTTCCCGGGTCAGAATTTGAAGAATGGCGTCACGGACGGCGCCCTGGCCTCCCGCATGGGGGCAGACATAGTCCGCCACCGCCTTCACTTGGGGGGCAGCGTCCGCAGGGCAGGCCACCCAGCCGCAGAGGGCCATGGCAGCCAGGTCGTTCCAGTCATCCCCGCAGTAGGCCACCTGGGATTTTTCCAGGCCGTGGAGAATCATAAACTCCTCCAGAAACTCCCACTTCCGGGCCACGTTCTGGTAGAGATAATCGATTTTCAGGTCCCGGGCCCGGCGGGCCACGGCGGCACACTCCCGCCCGGTGCAGATCATAAACTGAAGCCCGGCGGCACGGCCCAGCACAATGCCGGCTCCATCCTTGACGCTGAACTTTTTGGTCTCATTGTCCTGGTCGTCGTAGTAGATCCCTCCGTCGGTGAGGGTACCGTCCACATCCAGGACCATCAGCTTCAGTTCCATTCCTTATCCTTTCTGGTAGGCGCTGGGGGTCACAAACTCCACATTCAGCCCGCAGGCGGCAATGGCCTGGGCCATATCCCGGTTGAACCGGTCGTCCCGCTGGGTGTGGGCATGGTAGCTGTTGTCAAAGTAATCAGCTGCGCCGGTGGAATAGCCGTCCGCCCCGGCCAGGAGGACCTGCTTCACCTCCAGGTCCTTCAGCAGGTTCAGCAGCATGATGACGCTGTTGGCTCCCCCGGGGAAGGTGCCGCAGACACTGTCATAGTCGATGGTCAGGGAAACGTCCGGCAGGTTGCTGGTGGCGATGACAGGGCAGGGGATAGATCCCAGCCGGTCATACCGCTTGCTGCTGGTGAAGAAGGCATAGTCCACCGGAAAATCGGGGACAAAGTTGGCGCTGATGGCCACATCGGCACGGCCGGCGGCCTGGGCCACTGCCTCGGCGCACCGGGTCAGGCTGGAGCCGGGGGCTGCCACCAGAACGGTCTTCCCCTGGAGGGCCTCCCGCAGCTGGGCCCGGGCGTGGGTATCGTCGGTGTGCCGGTGCTGATACTGGTAGTAGAGCTGGTCCGCATACTCGGCGTCAAAGGCGGTCTTTTTCTCGGGGGCGATCTGGCTGAGGATGTGGTTGATATCCCGGTGGGTCAGAGTGCCCTTCTGGCTGAGATGTTCCGCATAGGTGCGATGGAGATTGTACTTGGCGCTGAGGAAGTAGATAGGGGTATAGCCCCAGAGGGGGCTGCCCTTGATGGGATTGATGCAATCCTCAATGGCGTCCAGCATGGGGTCCAGATCATAGTGGGCGTTGAGATTCTCGTTGAGATAATGGGCCATCAGCTCAATGGGCAGGTTGCCGGGGATCCGGCCCATCCCTTCCAGGCTTCCGTCCACGATCACGTCACGGTTGAGATGGTAATCCACGAACCGCTGGGCCAGGCTGAAGCTCTGGGCCATATTCTCGTGGAGATGGAGGCCCAGGCAGATGTCCCGGGGAAGGTTGTTGTCCACCAGTCCCACCAGACGCTGGAGATCCCGGTGATTCATGCTTCCGTGGGTGTCCACAATGCTCATGGCAAAGGGATGGATCTTGGCGATCTCCTTGGTGAGCCAGAGAACCTGCTCGTCAGTGTATCCCATAATGTTGATGGGGTTGCAGCTGAGAAGGTATCCCTTCTCCTTGGCCCGGCGGCAAAACTCCAGCCCCTGGGGGGCATCATAGTCATGGAAGGTGACCCGGAGCATATCCACGGTGGTGTCATCCCGCTGGGGGAGAAGGTCCACATCGTAGAAGTTATGGATGCACATGGCGCTGAACAGGGTGTTGCCCCGTTTGTCCTTGGGGGGCAGCACGTCCTGGGTCAGCTGGTCCATGGCAGTCCAGCGGGTGACCCCGGGCTGGGGGGTGACGGTTTTGTTGAGAAAGCCTACCTCTACCATATCCACCCCGGCCCGTACCAGGCTCCGGATGATCTGGTTGGTGGAGCGGCGGCCGAACTTCCAGTCGTTCACATACCCGCCGTCCCGGAGGGTGCAGTCGAGCAGATTGATTTTACCCATAGATTAAGTCCTCTGTTTTAAAATTTCCTGGACCAGTGTCAGGTCCTTGGGAGTGTCCACGCTGACAGTCTTGTAAGGGCTGAGGATGGCGTGGACCTTGTGTCCGTTCTCCACAAACCGCATCAGGTCGTTCTCCTCGGCCTTTTCCAGGATGCTTTTGGGGGTCTCATTATAAAAAGCCAGGGCCCGCTTGGAGAAAAGCTGGATCCCGGTGATTTTTTCGTACTGAATGTCCAGGCTCCCTTTGGGATAGGGGATAGGACTGCGGGAGATGAGGAGGATTTCCCGCTTCTGGTTGCAGGCCACCTTCTGGTTGCTGAAATCGATGACGTCCGCCGGATTCTCCATGACGTTGGTGATCCCCGCCACATAGTAGGGATCCTCCGGCAGGGTCTGGGGCAGAATGAGATCGAAGGCGGCCACATTGATGAGGGGCTCGTCCCCCATGATCTGGAGATACAGATCGGCGTCCAGCTTGGTGCTCACCTCATAAATGCGGCTGGTGGGGGTGTCATGGTCGGGGCTGGTCATAAGATAATCCATTCCCAGCTCCCGGCATTTCTTTCCGATCCGGTCGTCGTCAGTGGCGATGACCACCTGATCCAGACCTTTGGCCTTGATGGCCTCCTGATACACCCACCAGATCATGGGCTTGCCCAGAATGTCCGCCAGGGGCTTGCCGGGCATTCGGCTGCTCTGGTACCGGGCGGGAATGACACCGATGATTTTCATAGGATAGGGTCCTTTCTCCCGTTTATTGGGAAATGAGTTTCAGTGCGTCCTCCAGGGAAATGCGGATCTTTTCCTCCGCAGCGGTAAATCCCTCCAGGGCCCAGGACTGTACCGTGACCGCCCGGGAAAACCGGAAGGGAAGACAGAAGTTGAGGATCTCGCTGGGCATGGTCCGGTCCAGCACCACCGCACCCGGGAAGAGGGCCTGATAATCAGTCTCGTCCCGGGGATGGGTCTTGATGAAAAGAGGCCGGGTGCAGTATTTTTTCGCCACCGCCAGGAAAAGCCGGTCCTGGGTCTCCTGGTCCATCAGCCCGTCCAGCACAAAGCTGCGGGGGAGCAGGAGGCAGGGCGCTTCCTGGGCGTCGGGGAGAGGCTGGGTGATGAAGACCTTCTGGAGCATGGCTTTCTCTGCCGGGGTCAGACTGGCCAGAAGTTCCCGCTTGCTGAAGGTGACCATCTTTTCGCGGGGGAAGAGGGTGCAACGGTGGGCGTCCTCGCTCTCCACCAGTTTGCAGAGGGGATAGTCCCCCCAATACTGATAGTCCTTGGGCGGGTTTTTCCGCTGTTCCCACACAATGCTCTGGTCCTCGTGCAGGGTGCTGCCGATGGTGTCCTCGCAGAGAATGTAGGGGTACCGGCAGTCCTGAAGATACCGGCCAATGACGCTCCAGTCGTTGCAGATGTAGATATCCCGGTATTTGCCGGGCTTGAGATACCAGCCGCAGCTCTTCTCGAAGCCCCGCTTGTTCTTCCACCGGGCAAACAGCCCCCGGGCGATGCCGGGCCATTTGTCCTCGTCCACCACGGCCACCTCGTCAAAGGCGCCGCTCTCCTGGATCCGCTGCCAGAGGGGCAGGCCGCCCGGGACCTTCTTGCTGAGAAGGATACTCTGGCCGCCGCCCTGCCGACAGGCCCGGACCAGGGCGATCATCAGCTGGTAGCTGGTGTGACACACATAGAGATCCATTACGCTTCCTCCAAAATCTTCACTCCGGGGAAGTGGATCCGGCCCCAGCCGGCGGACCATTCGGGCATGGACAGGTTGCCGCTGGTCACCTCAAACCGGAACTCGGTCACCGGCTTGTCCAGGCAGACCGCCCGGACCAGGTCCCCGTCAAAGATGTCCAGATAGAAGTAGTATTGCCCTTCTCCCAGGAGACTGGGGTCGAAGGTGAAGGTGGTGGTGTAGATCTTCCCGGGCTGGGCGGCCCCAATGTCCACGGGATGGGTGATCCCCACGGGACTTCCGTCCCGAAAATGAAGGTTCATCTTCAGGTTGATGCCGCTGAAGGGCTCACTGACTGCCCATTTGATTTGAATTTTAATGAGCTCGGTGTCGGAGAAAACGCTGCTCTCCTTGCCCAGAAAATCCAGGCTTTTCAGCCGCAGCCGCTTGCCGCCCCCCACATTCATCCGGTTCACCCCGTCCAGGTCATAGTGGACCAGGTTCACATCGGTGGTGTCCATGTAGATGGCGATGGCCTGCTCCACGTCCCCATCATAAATGATCCGGCCCTGGTCCAGCACAATGCACCGGGTGCAGAGCTGGCGGATGGTGCTCATATTGTGGCTGACATAGAGGACGGTACGGCCTTCCTGGCCGGCCACGTCGCTCATTTTGCCCAGGCATTTCTGCTGGAACTTCATGTCGCCCACCGCCAGGACCTCGTCCATGACCATGATCTCGCTGTCCAGATGGGCAGCTACGGCGAAGGCCAGCTTGACGAACATACCGCTGGAATACCGCTTGACGGGGGTGTCAATGAACTCTCCGCACTCGCTGAACTCGATGATCTGGTCCAGCTTGGCGTCCACCTCCGCCTTGGTCATTCCCAGGATGGCTCCATTCATGTAGATGTTTTCCCGGCCGGTCATCTCCTGGTTGAAGCCGGTGCCCACCTCCAGCATACTGGCCACCCGGCCTTTAATCCGGATGGAGCCCTCGGTGGGGGCGGTGATCCGGGAAAGGATCTTCAGGAAGGTGCTTTTCCCGGCGCCGTTCCGGCCGATGATCCCCAGAGCTTCCCCTTTGTAGACGGTCAGGTCCAGGCCGTTGAGGGCCATGAAGGTCTGACCAAAGAGCCGGGTATCGGTGCCGATGATGGTGTTGGGGTCTTCCTTTCCCCGGACCCGGGCCCACCAGGACTGGAGGTCGGCGGTGAGGGTCCCCCCGCCGATCTGTCCCAGCTTATACTGCTTTTTCAGGCCCTGGACCTGGATCACCGGCTCCCGCTGGGGGATGTTCAGATTATCCATAGAATTCATCCTCCTTACACCGTGTCCATAAAGGTCTTTTCGATCCGGCTGAACAGAACGACTCCGATCACCAGCAGCACTGCGGTGGCGGCCAGACTGTACAGGATCCCCCCCAGGGAGACGCTGCCGGTGCCCAGGGTGGCCAGCCGGAAGGCCTCCACCGGGGCGGTCATGGGGTTGATGCTCACAATAAAGGAGAGCTTGGGCTGGTTGCCCAGGCTGGACAGGGGATAGACCACGGGAGTGGCGTACATCCACAGCTGCACGCCAAAGCCCACGGCAATGGCCAGGTCACGGTACTTGGTGGTGAGGCTGGAAACAATGATGCCCACTCCCAAGCCCAGAAGCATGGTCTGGACCACGGCCACCGGCAGATACCACATCCAGGCAGTCAGGTGTACCTGGCCCTGGAGGCCGAAGTAAAGCCAGAAGCAGGCAAACATGACAAACTGGATGATGAAATTGATGAGGCTGGTGAGGACCTGGCTCACCGGCATGGTGAGACGGGGAAAGTACACCTTCCCGAACACCCCTGCGTTGGTCACAAAGGTGTTGGCTGTGTTGTTGATGCAGCTGGAAAAAAAGGTCCACATAGTGTTGCCCGCCATGTAGAAGAGGAAGCCGGGCACCCCGTCGGTGCTGATCCCCGCAATGCTCCCGAACACAATGTTGAAGATGATGGTGGTGATAAGGGGATTCAGCAGGATCCAGGCAGGGCCCAGGATGGTCTGCTTGTAGAGAACGGTGAAGTTCCGCTTTACAAACATCACCACCAGATCCCGGTACTGCCACAGCTCCTGCAGGTCAATGTCGAACCAGCCGGTCTTGGGCTTGATTTCAGTAGTCCATTTTTCGTCCATAATCAAAATCCTTTTCGGAAATATTTCTCAACAGTTCAGTATACCACACTTTTCCCTGTTTTCCAATAGCTATTCCCGGTTCCAGTCCTTCCCCAGGAGATAATATCCGCCCCAGTCCAATTTCCCGAACCAGGGGCTGTTTTCGGACTGCCAGTACTGCATCCGGCAGAGGATCCAGAGCAGCTGGAGCTTCACCGGCAGATAGTAGGGAGAATAGCATTTCTCCTGCTTCATGGTTTTGCACAGCCTTTTGATCCAGGAGCCTGCCAGGGCATCCCGGGCCTTCTTGATCCGCTTTTTGGGGTCCAGGGGATCCCGGGCCAGAATATCCCGGATCCCCCGCACCATCACCAGCAGCTCCTGCCGGTAGAGGCTGAGCATCTCCTCCCGGGGGACGCCCAGGGCCTGGCAGCAGCCATTGAGCCGGTCAAAGTGGTGCTGCCAGAGGGGGAGATAGTCGGGAAGATATTTGGAGCTGAGGGTATCTCCCGACACGGTGCAGAGATACTGGATGAGGCTTTCATGGGCCAGGCAGATCTTGTCCTCCCCCCGGCGGTGGAGCAGCTCCAGGTAATCCAGGCAGTAGAGGAGATCCTCCCCCAGGGAATAGGCGGGGTCAAAGGAGATCTCCCGGGCCAGGGCGGTGCGGTAGAGCTTGTTCCAGGGCATGGAGAAAACGCATTTCCGGTAGAGGTAAGCCAGATCGGCCCCGGTGTGAAGGGTGACCCCCTCTGTGTCCAGCTCCTCCCCCCAGAAGGCCCGGTCTGCCGCCCCCACGCTGTACCGCCAGAGGATCCATCGGTCAGGATATTTTTCCTGCAACTCCAGAGCCCGGGCAGCTGCACTAGGCTCCAGCAGATCATCGGCGTCCAGAAACAGAAGGTACTCCCCCCGGGCCTGGGCCATCCCCTCATTCCGGGCCAGGGAAACCCCCTGGGAGGAAATCCGGAACACCCGGATCCGGGCGTCCTTCCCAGCCAGATCCTGGCAGAGGTGGGGGGTCTCATCGGTGGAGCCGTTGTCCACCAGGATCCATTCCCAGTCGGGGAAGGTCTGGGCCAGGACGGTGGCGGCGGTTTGCTCCAGGGTCTTGGCGGCGTTATACACAGGGGTCACAATGGAGAGACGGGGCATGGGTCAGCACTCCTTTTGAAATTCTTCCAGGTGGGAGACAAAGGTCTCATAAAAAGCGGGCCGTCCGTATCGACGTGCGGTCTCCAGCCCAAGGACGGACATCTCGGCCCGGCGTTCCGGGTCGGACTTCAGGGCGGTGATGGCCTGGGCCAGACGATGGGGCAATCCGGAACCCTGGTCCACCAGGACGCTGCCGCTGCCCTCCAGATACTCGGGCATTCCGCCGCTGCGGGTGGCCGCCACCGGCAGACCGCAGGCCATGGCTTCAATGGCCACCAGACCGGCGGCCTCCTGGCAGACCGAGGGCACACAGGAAAGGTTGGCGGCACCGTAATACTCTTTCAGATTCTCGTTGGGAATGTATCCGGTAAACCGGATCCGGTCTCCCAGGGCTTTCCCCTTGGCCTGGAGGGATTCCATGAAGGGGTCGGTGGCCGCCGCCCCAAAGAAGGGGCTGCCCACAATGAGGAGCTTGACGGAAGGATCGGAAATTTCCAGGAAAGCCTCCAGCAGTTGGTCGATTCCCTTGTCCGGGGCGATCCGGCCGCAGTAGACCGCCACAAAATCCTCCGGGGCGTACCCCAGGGCCTTCCGCTGTTCCTGCCGCCGGGCAGGGGAGAGAGGGCCGAACCGGTCCAGATCAATGCAGTTGGGGAGGATCCGGGCCTTCTCAGGAGGAATGGGACATCCTTCCAGGAACACCTGCTTCACATAATCGCTGAGGATGAGCCCCCCGCCGTAATATTTGGCAAGATGAGGGCTGCCGATCGTCTCCCCGTGCAGGTGAAAGAGGCTACGTTCCTTCCCCATCCACCGGCAGATGAGGGCGGGCTCGTTGAGATTGCCCCCCTCCGCAAGGATAAAGTCGGGCTGTTCCGCCTTTACTGCCTCCTCCACGGCGAAATACCATGGGTCGATAGAGGGAGGACAGCCCTTCAGCCGCCGGATCACCCGCCGGATTTTGATGGAGAGAGTATCCTCCGGCCGGGGCAGATAGAGTACCCGGCTCCGGGTGTAGGTGCGGGCCTGGGCCTCCGGGTCGGGGATACTGGCGCAGACCAGCTCCAGTTTTCCCTGGGCCTCGTTCTCCTCCAGCAGATGGGTGATAAGGGTCTCCACGGCGCCCCCCTTCACGGCAGGAAGGGGAAGGGCCGGGGGAGGAATGAGAAATACTTTCATGAATCCGTTCCTTTCCTGCCCAGGGGGAGCTTTCCCCAGCGAAGGGCGGCGGCTTTCTCTCCCAGAGAAAGCCCGGTGAGGGGAACTCCGGCCAGATTGGTCCGGCAGGTTTCCAGCCGGGCCCAGAGCTCCGGGGAGGGCTGGGCCTTCACCTGGCCGCAGAGCTGGAGAAACCGCTGCCAGCAGGCCTGGGCGGTCCGGTCCAGCAGGGAAGAGGCCACCCCGTGGGCGGCAAAGTAATGGTACCGGTCCACCAGGGCATCCACCCCGTCAAAGGCGGAGGGCTTCAGCCGGGTGCGGCAGATACTTCCCTGGCGGAGCCGGTAATAATAGAGCACCTGCTCCAGACAGGCTACCCGGTCACATTCCAGAAAAAGCCGGTGGGCCACGGCGTCGTCCTCGTGGATTTTTCCCAGGGGATATCGCAGCTCTTCCCAGAGGCTGCGGTGATACAGCTTGTTCCAGGCCACTGTGTAGTAGGTGGATTGGGGGGTATAGAAGGTCTCCAGCAACCGGGGACCGGGAAAGACTCCCGCCTTCCCCGGCAGGGTGAGAACCGGCCGGGGGAGGGGACTGCCGTCCTCCGCCACATCCTCCACCCCGCAGATGGCCATTTCGGCCCCGGTGGTCTCACAGGCGTTGTAAAGCAACTCCAGATATTGGGGCAACACCAGATCGTCGGTGTCCACAAAGGCGATATATTCTCCCCGTGCGGCCCCCAGGCCGGTGTTCCGGGCTCCGGAAAGCCCCTTGTTCTTCTGGTGGATGACCAGACACCGGGGGTCTCCGGCAGCCCAGGCATCGCAGAGGGCGCCGCTTTCGTCGGTGCTCCCGTCGTCCACCAGGATCAGCTGGTAGTCCCGGAAGGTCTGGTCCCGCAGACTCTCCAGACAGGGCATCAGCCAGGGGGCAACATTGTAAACCGGCAGAATCACACTGATGGCAGCCATACCTGGTTTTCCTCCTTACTTGGATAGATTTCCCCGCAGCCGGGCCAGGTTGTAGGCCAGGGCAGGATTGAACAGGAAGAGCCGGAGCCGGAGCTTCTCCCCAGAGGTCAGCCCGCACTGGGCCAGCAAGGGGCCGGACAGCTCCTTCAAATGCTCAAAATGGGGAGCAAAGGCCGGGCGGCAGTCCGCCAGCTTCCCGGCCTGGACTGCCTGATGGTAGAAGAGATAATAGACCTGCCAAAACCGTTTCAGCCCCAGGCGGTAGATCTCCTGGTACTGGGGCCGGGCGGCAAAAAATTGCACCCAGTCGTAGTACATGGTCAGGTCGTCCAGCTTCCGGGGGTTGAAGGTGAGGGCGGTCATGCTGCCCTGGCGGCTCCGGTAATGGTAGAGAAATTCATTGGTGCAGTAGATGGTCTGGCCCTCAAACACCCGGTGGAGGACGCTGGCGTCATCCCCGTAAAACATCTTCTCGTCATAGAGAATTCCCCGGTCCCGGAACAGGCGGATGTCGATCAGCTTGTTCCAACTGAGGGGACCGTAAAAGCTGCCGGTGGAAAAGGCGTCCCGGAACAGCTCCAGGGCGTCGATCTTTCCGGTGAGGGAACAGACCACCGGGTTATACCCGGGCAGGGGATTGCCCTGTCCGTCGATGCAGTCTCCGGCACAGGCAGCCATGGGGCAGCCGCTCTCCTGGATCTGCCGGTAGAGGGTCTCCAGCATGGTGGGCTCGATGATGTCGTCGCTGTCCACCGTGGCAATGTACCGGCCCCGGGCGTTTTTCAGCCCTACGTTGGCGGCGCTGGCGGGTCCTCCGTTCTTCTTGTGAAAAACCCGGATCCGGGGGTCGGTCTCGGCCAGGATGTCGCAGATTTTCCCGCAGTCATTGGGGCCGCCGTCATCAATGAGGAGCAGCTCAAAGTCGGTGAAGGTGCTGTCCAGAATGGCCTTCACGGTGAGGGGCAGGTAATCCACGGCGTCATAAAAGGTGGTGATGATACTGATCTCGGGCATGAAAAAACTCCTTTAAGGCTGCCGGTTCCGCAGCTGGAACAACACCGCCAGCAGGCCGGACAGCCGGAAATAGACACAGAAACGCAGGGGCAGGGCCAGCAGTCGGTTGGGGTCCCGGGCCAGACGGTCCAGGATCCCCCGCCGGAAGACCGGCTGGGTCAGCAGCTCTTTCAGAGCTGCCTTCCGGGCAGCGAACGGCCCGGGGCGGCTGGCAAGGATGCCGTACTGGTTGCTTCCGCTCTGGGCCAGGAACCGGTCCAGATACTCCCGGCGCTTTTCTTCGGAGCATCCGGCAGAGGCCAGAAATCCCTCCAGGGCAGGGAGCACTTTCCGGGCAGAGCCGCAAAGGTCGGTGCGGAACTGCCGGGAGAGGGAACCGTCATCCTCTGTATGGATGCGGTAGAAGACCTGGGGCACCAGGACAAAGGGCCCGCACCCGGCCATGACGGTATAGTTGAACTGGATATCCTCGTTCACCCGGAGGGAAGGGTCGAACCGGACCCCGATCCGCCGGATGAGGCCGGCGGCATAGAGCTTGTTGATGGGGTGTGAGAAAAGCTCCGAGCCAAAGAGGTAATGCTCCAGCAGCTCCGGCTCCATTTCCCGGAAGGAAGGATATTCCCGCCATGGCAGGACTTCCTCGGGCTGGCCGTCCTCCTGGGCGGTGCAGGCGAAAAAGCAGAGCTGGGCCCCCGCCTCCATGAGGGGGAGAAGGGTGTCATACACCCCCGGCAGCAGCTGGTCGTCCGCATCCACAAACTGGATGACCTCTCCCGTGGCGGCCTCCAGCCCGGCGTTCCGGGCAGCGGCGGCCCCTCCGTTTTTCTGGTGGAGAGCCATGACCCGGCAGTCCCGGGTCGCCCATTCGTCGCAGAGGAGGCCGCTTTCATCAGGGCTGCCGTCCTCCACCAAAATCAGCTGACCATCCGGGGGGAGCTGGGACAGAATGCTTTCCACACACCGGTCCAGGGTATTCTGGGCCCGGTAGACCGGTACAATGACGGAAACGGTCATGCCAGCCCTCCCTTGTATTCCAGGGGGGACCCCTGGTCCAGAATCGTTCCGTAGATATCATACAGGGTCTGGGTGTTCTCCCGGGCATAGCTCCGGGAGGCCCGTACCCGGCCCAGACTGCCCAGCCGGGCGGCCAGGGCCTCATCTCCAAGAATTTCCAGGATCCGGGCGGCCAGGGCGTCGCTGTCCTGTGCAGGGTAGAGAAGGCAGTCCTCCCCTTCGGTGGCCATGGAGGAAACGCCCCCCACCTGGCTTGCCACGCAGGGCAGCCCCAGGATCATGGCCTCCCCCAGGCTGTTGGGGCTGTTTTCCACGCTGCTGCAAAGGCAGAAGCAGTCCGCCTCCAGATAGGCCTGTATCATGGCCTCGCAGGAGAGGGGGCCGGTGTACTCCATGTTATCCCAGACCCCCAGCTTCTGGGCCATTTTCCTGCACCAGGTCTCATAGGGGAAGATGGCGTCGGTGAGCCACCGGAGAGCGGGGCCCTTGTCCACCGGCTTCCACCCGGCGATCCGCAGTTTTACCCCGGGATAAACCTGTTTGATTTTTGCCAGGGCGGGGATAAGCCGGTGCAGGCCCTTCAAAGGATAATTCCCCGCCGGGAGAAAGAGGACCGGCGCATCCCCAAAGTCCCGCCGGCGCCAGACCGGGGCCTCGTAGAAGGGAGCCCGCAGCACTTCCCCGCAGGGATAGTAGGCGGCCTGGGGAGCCAGCCGGGCCATCTCCTCCTTGTCCCAGGCGGTCCGCCCGGTGACATGGCGGGCGTTTTTCAAAAGGTCCTGTTCCCGGATGGCGGAAGCGTCGAACTCCTCCTGCATTTTGTCCGGCAGATGTCCCGGCACCAGCCCGTCCAGGAGCCGCTGCCAGAAGCTGGAGTGCAAAACCTGCTCCGGTACTCCATCGTTGAGATGGCGGGCGCAGGCGGTCATGACCCCCTGGATGCTGAAGAGGGTGTGGTCCGGGTCGGAGACCTCCGCCAGGGCGGCAGCGGCAGGATACTCGGTGCCCCAGATATGGACCAGGGCAGGCTGGACCCGGCCCAGCACCGCCACAAATTCCTCAAAGCTGCCATGGGGGAGAAGGATATACTCCAACCCGTCCCGCAGCCCCTGGCAGATGTGCTTTACGTGGGGATTGACGGCGATCACCGTCACGCTGCACCGATGGCGCAGAGCCTCCAGCTGGCTCTCCAGCCAGCCGCCGCCGATGCCGGATCCCATCCCGAACATCCGGGCCGCCTGGGGCATGGTCACACTCACCAGCCATACCACTCTCATACCGGGTCCTCCTGTAATCCCTCCAGCAGCCGGTGGGCCACAGCGGAGGGGGTGTTCTCATAGAAAAGCTCTGCCACCTCCCGGAAGGGAAGGCGGCGGTCCCACAGGGCGGAAAGCCACTGCTCCACCCGGCGGGGGTCCTCCCCGGGCCCCTGGATGAAGGCCAGGGGGTACCGGGCAAAGTAGGGGTTGGCCGGGTCATCCATCCGGGCAGCCAGCTGGAGGATGGGTTTCCCGGTGCCGAAGTAATCGAAGATCTTGCTGGGCAGCTGGTTGGCCACATCATTCCCGATGTTCACCAGCACGTCCCCGGCGGCGATCCGCTTCTGGGCCTGGGGATAGGGGAGAAACCGGACAATCTCCAGCCGGTCGCCCAGCCGGGCCCGGTACTCCTCCACCCGGGCGGGGTCAAAGTGCTCCCAGCCTCCCCCGATCATGGTCAGGTGCAGACCGGGGACTTCCAGCCGGGTCATCAGCTCCAGCAAAGGCCAGGGGGTGCGTATGTTGGGGTAGAGGTTTCCGCAGAAGACCAGCCGCAGCTCCCCGGGATGGGGCTGGCCCTGGTCGGGCTGACCCGGTACCAGACAGGGAAATTCCAGGACCCGGGTCTTTTCCCGCAGGGGGACCAAAGGTCCCTGGCGGTAGTCTTTCTCCATCAGCCGGGTGATATAGATTCGGTCCATGGCTTTTCCCATGGCCAGCTCCTTCTCTGCCCCGCCGGGGGCAGTGTACTCCCGGTTGGCACTGTAAGGATCCATCATCCAGACTGCCTTTTTCCCGGGAATACGGGCTTCCTCCAGGGCAAAGGCGGACCAGAAGGGAGCCCCCACCGCAACCACGGCATCATAGTCCGGATGACTTTCCAGAAATTTTTCACAGACCTTCTGCCGCAGGGGCTTTTTCAGCACCAGCTGATGGAAGGCCGCCCCTGCGGCGGCAGGATGGGCAGCCAGTCTGGCCAGCCGTTTGAGGGCAGAGCCTCCCGCCCGGCCATGTTCCAGGGCGGTGTTCATGGCTGCCTCCTGGGGAAAGGCCAGATCAAACCGCTTTACCCCCGTCGGGGCAGGGGGAAGGGCGGTCTGGCCGTCCCACAGCTCCAGCAGGTGGACGGTATGCCCCATCTGCCCCAACTCTCCCGCTACCCGGCGGGCCAGGAGGGGATTGATGGCGTTGGGGTAATCCACCTGATCGGTGATGATCAAAATCTTCATGGACGTTTCTTCCTTTTTAGCGGCGGTCTTTCAGGACAGCCCGGCAGATGACCCGATACCAGGCCGGGGGAAGCAGGCTGAGGAAAGCCGCCGCCTTCATGCTTCCGGGCAGGGTCTTGTATTTCATGGCGGCGGAGAATTCCCGGCGGATGAATCCCTGGAGGGCCCTGCCCAGATAGGAAAACTCCTGCCAGTGATTCTGGCGCAGGATCATGCTGTACAGGTAAAGGAGCTTCTCGTAGTAAAAGCTCCGGATGGTGTCCTGGGTCCGGCCCCGGGCGATCAGCCCCGCCACCTGCCACTGCTGGGTGATAAAGGGAGCGGTCAGTTTTTTCCGGCTGGCGCTTCCCTCCACCTGGCGGTAAAAGTAGCCTCCGAAGTCCAGAAAAGCTATTTTTCCCGCCCGCTCCAGGGCATACCAGTTGGCCAACAGGTCCTCATTGTATTTGAAGCCGTTGTCCAGAAACTCCGGCTCCATTACCTCCCGGCGGAACAGCCGGTTGTAAAGGCCATAGTCTATGGCTTTATCGTGAAGCAGGTGATGGATGGCTTCCTCCCCCTCCCAGACACGGCAATCTCCCGCCGGCTCTTCCCGGGGCAGGGTATCCCGGAAGGGAACCACCCGGCAGGCCAGGATGGGGGCTTTTTGCCCCCGGGCGGCCTCCACCATCCGAGCCAGGAACTCCCGGTGGGTCAGGTCATCCCCGTCCACAAACCAGAGATATTCCCCGGCAGAGGCACGAACGCCCTCAGCCCGGGCGGAGGCAACCCCGCCGTTTTCCCGGTGGATCACCCGGAACCGGCTGTCACGGGCGGCATAGCTGTCGCAGACCGACCCGCTGCCATCGGTGGAACCGTCGTCCACCAGGATACATTCCCAGTCCCGGAAGGTCTGGGCAGCGATGGAATCCAGGCAGGGGGCCAGGTATTCCCCGGCGTTGTATACCGGGACAATGACACTTGCAGTGGCCATAAAAACTCCTTAGGGATAGATTTTCTGGGCCAGGAAAACGGGCAGGGAGAATAGCCCGCAAAGGACCTTGTCCAGTGGGGACCGGAGATCTCGGAACACTTGGCCCGGAGAATACCGGCAACGGCGGGCGGCGTAGCACAGGCGGATCTGGGCCCGCAGCCGGTTGGCCCGGGTGGCGTAGGGATCCCGAGGGTAAATGCGGTTGAGATGGTAGAGATAGTAGTGGTAGGCGGGCCGGGCGTCCTTTACGGTTTTCAGCAGACTGTCCGACTGCTCCTGCCAGTGGTAGAGCATGAAAAACTCGTTGGTGTAGTACCGCTTGTAGTCACAGTAGATCTGGTCCCAGAAAATATTTTCAGGGATGAAGGTAAGCCCTTCCGGGATGGGGAAGGGATACTCTTTGCAGTGGCTGGTTTTCCGGAAGCTCCGCTGCTCCCCGCAGTAACCCTTGGAGAGCTTCCGGTTCAAAGCCCGCTGCTTGGGGATGGAAAGCTGGTTGATGTTGTCGGGGAAGGGGGCGCCGGTGGGCTGGTTCCGCTCCGGGATCCAGCCCCAGGCATTCACATCGTGGTATTCCTCCGGGTGGTCCAGGCTGGCCCAGAGGGCCAGACCTCGCTCCACAGCGGTGGGGACCATCTCGTCATCGCTGTCCAGCTCATAGAGGTAGGTGCCCTGGCATTTCTGGAATCCGTCCCGCATGGCGTAGGGCTTCCCCCTGTGGGGAAATTGGAAATAACGGATGGGGAAGGGAGCATCCTTCTGCCAGGATTCCACCAGGTCGGCGGTGCCGTCGGTGGAGCCGTCGTCGGCAATGACCCATTCAAAGTCCTTGCAGGTCTGGGTCAGCAGGCTCTGGTAGGCCCGGCCCAGAATATGGGCCCGGTTGTAGGTGGGGGTAAAGATGGATACAGATACACTCATAATAGATTCTCTCGGGAAGGAGCCTTGGCGTGCTCCGTTAGATAAAAGTTTTGAAGATAAGCGGCAGTGGTGCAGATGTCATACCCGGCGGCCCGGGTCTGGGCCAGGGCTTGGGGATTCCGGGCCAGGGGAGAGGCGGTAAGGGCCTTCACCCAGGCCTCCTTATTTCCCAGAGGCAGGAATTTCACCCCGTCCGCAAAAGCGGCGGAGTGGTCCACCGTATCGCTGACAAAGCAGGGAAGCCCGGCCGCCTGGGCCTCCACCATCACCACCGGCAGCCCTTCAAAGAGGCTGGGCAGGAGGAAGGCATCCATGGCACGGTAAAACCGGGCGGTGTCGCTGCGAACCCCGGCAAAGATCACCCGGTCCCCCAGAGGAGCGGCCAGGGCCCGGGTCTCCTCCAGCAGCTGGCCTTCCCCCAGCAGCACCAGACGGGCCTGGGGCTGGACCCGGAGAAGGGCCCCGAAAATTTCCAAAAGATATTTGTGATTCTTCTGCTGGGTGAACCGGCCGATGTGGCCGTAGAGAAGGTCGGATTCTCCCATCCCCAGCTCCCGGCGGAGGGCTGCCCGGTCTGCCGGGTCGGAGGCGGCGAAGGCGGCGGCATCCACCCCGTTGGGGAGAAAGACAAAGGGCTTGTCCCCGAAGAGGGCTTTTCCCGCCTCCATGCCGCAGGCAAACCGATGGGTCAGCCCGGAGCTGAACCGGCTGCTCATGAGCCGGTCCAGACGGCCGACCAGGTTCTTTTCATAATTGGTATTGTGGCTGTGGCCGGCCCGGACGGTGATGCCGCATTTCCGGGCAACGGGATTATAGAACATTCCAAAACCACTGTAATGGCCGTGGATCACCCGGTACTGGGGGTTGGCCTTGAAAAAGGCTTTCAGCTGGGCCAGATACCGGGGCAGGTTGTTGTCCTGCCGGACGGTGAGCTTGGTGATCTTTCCCCCCAGACGGAGAATCTCCTGGTCGTAAAAGCAGGGCATATCATAGTGGTACAGGAAGTCAAACTGCACCTGGTCCCGGTCGATGGTCCGGTATACATTCATTACAAAGCTCTCCATGCCGCCGGCATTCATGGCGGGCATAATCTGGAGCACACGAATGGGTTCCATGGCAGTTCCTCCCAAGATTACAGGATGATATAATCATTACCTATTATATAGGAAAACCCCTTTTTTGGCAATGAATTTGCCCGAAACAGCCCCAAAAGAAAACCTGTATCCCCGGAAAGGAGATACAGGCAAGACAAAAATATCACCATACCTGCCACCGCAGGGCAAAGGCAACGAGGTAGGGGATTCCGGTCAGGAGGGAAAGAACTGCCCACACCCCTTTGGCTCGGGGTCCGGAGGAGGCGGGGACAAGGGAAAGGGGAAAGAAGCCCACCATATACCGGGGGGCGCTGATGAGCCAAGTGACCCCGGCACAGAGGAAAAAGTAGACCATGAACCAGGCGGTATAGCTGGGCCGGAGTTGCCTGAGCCCCCGCAAAATCACCGCCAAACTGAGCAGACAGGCCAGAAAATTGGGGATCCAGAGGCCCAGGGCGTCGTGAGGGCTGGCCTGCAGGCTGTTCAGAACCAGGTCAATGTGGTAGGCAGCAGTATCAAAGAACCAGCCGGTCTCGTTGTTCCAGTTGATCCGCTGGTATTCCATAAACTGAAAAGGATCCCCCGCAACCTGGAAATTGATGCCGCAGTAGGCCAGAAAGCCCATAGGGACCAGAAGCAGCGAAGCCAGGTCGGCCGCCAGTTTTCCCCTTTTTCGAGGACGGCCGTGGAGAGGCGGATGAGCCTGCTCCTGGATCAGCTCAAAAAGGAGGGGGACCACCAGGGTCACTGCCAGGGTTCGAGTGAAAGCGGCCAGCCCGCCCAGGATGCAGGCAGCCAGCCATCTCCGGGTCCTGGCCAGGTAGAGACAGCCCGTACAGAGGAGCAGAAAGAGGCTCTCGCTCATGGGGGCGGGAAAAAAGAAGGACCCGGGGGCCAGGCAGAGAAAGACTACACTCCAAAGAGCGGTGGAGTGGGAGCTGTCCAGCCGAACCAGCCGGTAGAGAAGGGAACCCGCCCCGGCAAAGGAAAGCCAGGAGACCAGGATGGCCCCCAGGAGATAATCCCCGGTGAGGAGGGCTCCCAGCCAAATGGCCAGGGGATAGCCGGGAAGGAAGACCAGTTGGACCACCCGGCCCCACTCCCCCTGAGAAAGGTACCCATCCCGGGCAATGTCCAGAAAGTGACTGCTGTCCAAGCAGGTCCAGAAGGACAAGGTCTCCCAGAAACCGCCGGAGGCCCCGTTGATCCTCCGGATAAGATAAACCCAGAGATAGATCCCGGCGGAAAAAGCCAGCAGGGCCAGAAAGATCCAGGGCTGGACCCGGCCTGCCGGAGGGGAGTCTTTTTCCCAAAACCGCCCGGAAGGGGCGCCGGGCGTCCAAGCTTCCACCAGCAGGGGAGAAAAACGGAAGCCTATGGCCCAGAACAGGCCCAGGCTCAACAGGGAAGCCAGCTGCCCTGCGGGGGAGAGGCCTGCCTCTTCCAGCCGCCAGACCAGGTAAACGACCCCCAGAACAAGGGTGCCGCCCAGCCGGAGCAGAAAGACCGGGTCTCGGAAGCGGTGCTTGTTCATGAGCTCAGACCTTTTTCAAGGGCCGGGCCGGAACCCCTGCCAGAATGGAGCCTTCCTCCAGACAGCTGCGGACCACCACGGCCCCGGCGCCGATGGTCACCCCGTCGGCGATGGTAATATCTCCCAGCACGGAAGCTCCCATGCCAATGTCCACCCCGCTGCCGATTTTGGGCACGGCGTGGGGATCGGAAGTGTTGGTGCCGATGCAGTTCATCCCCCGGAGGGTGCAGTTTTCCCCCAGGGTGGCGTACCCGTTGATGATGACACAGCCCGGGTGCCAGATCCGCAGACCCTTTCCGCAGCTGCCCGCCCAGATGGCAAAGCCCAGCCGGGCCCCAAGCCGGTTCTTCCGCCGCCGGTACCAGAACTTCCCCAAAAAGGTCCGGGCAGCTTCCTCCTTTCGAAGATAATACTGATACTTCCAGAGATAGTAGTTCTGGTCTCCGGTGAGCCGGCAGATCCAGTAGTCCCGACGGTCAGCGAAATAGAGGGACCATTCATGGCGCAGCAGTTCGTTCATGGCAGAGCTCCCACAAAATATAGTATAGTCCCATCATAAAACAAACCCGGATTCTTTGCAATAAAAAAACCGGGAGAAGAGGAAACTCTTCTCCCGATTTGAGGGTTATTCGTGACGGATGGCCTCCAGGGCGCTGATCTTGGTGGCCCGGACGGCGGGCATGATCCCGCTCAGGACCCCTACCAGGGTGGCAAAGGCCAGGGCAAACAGAATCAGCCAGAGGGGGATCACCGAGGTGGCGGAGCTGCCATCGGTGTACATTCCGAAGATGCTGGACAAATCTCCCATCCCGCCGCCTCCAAAGCCCAGGACAGCCGCAATGAGGGCAAAATTGTTCATGATAAAGCTGATGATTAGACTGAGTATTACGCCGATTACACCGCCCAGGAATCCAATTCCTCCTGCTTCCACAAGGAAGAGGGTGCGAATCTTTCCCAGCTCACAGCCCAGAACCTTCATGACACCGATCTCACGGGTCCGCTCGTAGATGGCCATGGTCATGGTGTTGGCAATGTTCAGGGCGGCCACGAAGAGGCTGATGGCGGCCAGCCCGCCCAGGATGAACTGGGTCTGGGCCACCTGGGCTTGCATGGATTCCCGGGTCTGGACCATGCTGTAAGTCTCGTACCCGTAGGACTGGATGGCGTCCTCCACCTCCTCCACATGGTCCACATCGTCCACCTTTACATAGACGTTTTCGTATCCGTTGTCCTGCTGGGCCACCATCCCGCCGCCGGCCACGCTCATGTAGCTGGTGGAGGTACTGGACCGGGTGCCGGAGAGCTTTTCGTATGCCTGCTCCAGCCGCTTCAGGTCACTAAGCCGCATAACGATACCGCTGTCGGTGAAGTATCCCTTGGCGTAGTCGCTGGCCATCACGCCTACCACCACCAGCTGGTAATCTTCCGTTTCGATCTCTCCGTTCTCCTTCCAGTGCTGGAGCTCCACCCACATTTTATCTTTTTCCACGTTGATGAAGGGTTCTACCGGGTTGCCCAGGGCGTCGGTCTGGCCCTGGTAGACCTGGTACTTGCTGCTGTTCCAGTCTTTGGTGGAATCGTAGAAACTGTAAGCAAAGTTTTCTCCCACCAGCACCGGGATCTTGTCTTTTCCCACCTCGGTGGTGTCGGTAAGGTATTCGCCGCTGACAAGCTGGATGCCCAGGGCCTCCACCGCATCGGGGTAGAGACCGTAGGTGTTGTAAAAATAGCTTTTATACCGGTTGTTTTTTCCGGCTACAATGTTGGCGTTGATGCTGTTGGACTGATAGTAGGGGGTTACCGCCACCACGTGGTCCAGGGCCTTGAAGGAGGCCAGCATCTCGTCGTCCAGGGTAGGGGTCTCGGTGGTGCCGTAAACGTAATTGTAGATCTGGATCTGGGTCAGATCTCCCCAGCTGGCCAGCATGGATTCAATGCTCTGGCTCATGGCCAGGCCCAGACTGATCATCACCACAATGGCGCAGGTGCCCACCACTACCCCGATGACGGTAAGGGCAGTGCGGCCTTTCCGGCGGCGGAGGTTTTCCAGGGCCAGCCGGAGAATATCGGTAACCTTCATGAGATCACTCCTTGTTTTCCGGGGCCTTCTCCTGTACAGGCTCCTCCCGGGCGGCGGCCGGAGGAATGGGCCGGTAGACGGGCTGAAGCTCCTCGACGGAGGCCTCCTCCAGAAGCTCCTTCTCGGCGGCTTTCCGTGCCCGGATCTTTTTCACCTTCCGGATCACTACCACCAGCACCACGATCACAGCCGCCCCTGCAACCAGAAGAATCCAAAGGGGAACGCCGGTGGTCTGGGTCTGGTCAGGGTAGAGGGAGGGATCATCCATAATAGGCTGGTCCCACACCGGCATCTCCTCCACTGTGATGGAGTAGTCTTTGGTAAGGCTTACCTCTTCGCCCTTGTTGTTTTCATAGGTCAGGGTGATGGTGCCGTTCATGACCCCCACCTCGTTGGCCATCACCGAGAATTCCACGGATTTCTCGGTGCCGGAGGCGACATTCCCCAGGTACTGGCTCTGGCCGGGGTTGGCCAGGTTCTCCCCGGAGATGCTGGCGCTCAGGTTGCTGATTTCCCGCTTGCCCTTGTTCACGTAGGTCAGGGTCACATACTGCTCCTCTCCCAGCATCATGGTGCCGGGAGCCTCCACCCCGGTGATCTCAAACCGTTCCGGCTGGCTGATGGGGATGGAGACCGTTCCGGTACCGCTGACGGCAGTGTAGCTGGAGGTGCCGGTGGCGTTCATGTTCACCCCAATGTTGGCCACGGAAGCCGCAATGTTGCTGGCGGTGGTCAGCCGGAAGGTGGCGGTGGCGGTGGAGCGGGGCTCCATAGAGGAAATGCAGATGCTTTGCTTGGAGGAGACCAAGGAGACGTCCTCGGGAAGGTTGAGGCTGACGATCACGTCGGTGAGGGATTCCTCACCGATGCTGCTGAAGAGGGTCAGGGTCAGATTGAACTCCTGGCCTGCATAGACCTGGCCGCCATAGTTGGCTTCCCGCACGATGAGGCTGGGAGTATGCCCGCTGGACATCTGGTTCAGGGTCAGGGTCATATGCTGGACCGGCATGGAGGTGACCCCATCGTAGGACAGGTCAAACTGGAAGTCGGTGCTGCCTCCATTGTAAGTTACGTCCCGGAAGAGGATCCAGTACTGCTGGATGGGGAGCTCCCCGTCCTCCATGGCTTCGATATCGTCGGCCTGGGCCCAGTAGTTGGCCTCCCCCAGGGTGGCGCAGGAGAAGGAAGAGCTGTTGATCTTGGCCTTGATGTCGGTGAGCTTCATGTAGGTGATGATGTTGCTCTCATCCCGGATATACACCGACAGATTGAAGTGGTCCCCGGGATTGATGTTCCCGGTGATCTCGTTGCCGTTCAGGTCGGTCACACGGTAGGTGCTGATGAAAGCGGGGTCACCCTTGTTGAAGACTTCCGGAGAAATAGCATCATCGCTGGAGGTGTTCTTGTCAGAAGTGGTCTGGGTCTGACCGGAAGAAGATCCTGTGTCGGGGGGCAAAGTGGGAGTGGAAGTGGGAGTGGAAGTGGGAGTGGGAGTGGGAGTGGGAGTGGGGCTGGGGCTGGCCGTAACTGTTGTGGGGGCTGTGCCTGTGGCGAAAGCAATGGTGCCCAGGGAAAAAACCAGAGCCAGAGCGATGGTCATTCCCAATACGGTTTTCATGAACTGTTTCATTCCTGTGTTTCCTCCAATTCCCGGAACAATTTCGCCCGGTTTTGTTCGATTTCCTTTACCGGCAGAAGGTGGTCGCTTTGGACCACTCCGTCCAGCAGGGTGATGACCCGGTCAGCGCAGGAGGCCAGCTCGGGCTCATGGGTGACCATGATGAAGGTGATCCCCTGTTGATAGGCCATGTTCAGCATCTGATACAGCACCTTTTTGGTGGTGAAGCTGTCCAGGTTGCCAGTGGGCTCGTCTGCAAACACTACCTTTGGATGGCTGACGAAAGCCCGTGCAATGCCTACCCGCTGCTGCTGGCCGCCGCTCATTTCAGTGGGCTTGTGGTTGGCCCGGCTGGCAAGCCCCATCTGGGCCAGGGCGGCCTTGGCCAGCCGGGTTCGCTTTTGGAGCGGTATCCCCTTGAACATGAGGGGGAGGGCCACATTCTCGGTAGCGGTCATGCTGGGCAGCAGATTGTAGCTTTGGAAAATAAATCCCAGATTTTCCTGCCGGAACTTGGCCAGCTGGTTTTCGGTCATGGCGCTGATCTCCCGGCCCAGGATATGCACCTCTCCGGTGGTGGGCTTCTCCAACCCAGCCAGCTGGTTAAGGAGGGTGGACTTGCCGCTGCCGGACTGACCCACGATGCAGCAGACCTCCCCGGGAAGAATCTCCAGATTCACGTTGTTGAGAGCGTATACTTTTTCGTTTCCTACCTTATATATTTTCCTGAGATTTTTTACCTCAATCACAGGGGTCATGGCTTCACCTCCCGAAAAGGGAAAAAAGAAAAACAGATTTCACGCCCATTATACCAGCAGAACAGGGGGAAAACAACTGAGGAAAGGAAAATTTAATAATCTGGAAACGAAAGGGGGAAAAAGATTCCAAAATAGATTTTTTTGAAAGAAAGTATTGACTTTTTCCCCGAGGCTGTGGTAGTATAATCTGCGTAGCGTGTCCGGAAGGTTCTGACCGGGAATGAGCGCCCGTAGCTCAGGTGGATAGAGCAACTGCCTTCTAAGCAGTGGGCCAGGGGTTCGAGTCCCTTCGGGCGCACCACACGGTATGGTGCCTGTGGCGCAGTTGGTTAGCGCGCCAGATTGTGGCTCTGGAGGCCGAGGGTTCGAATCCCTCCAGGCACCCCACACC
>CALXEN010000211.1 GCA_944387325.1 uncultured Clostridia bacterium
TGTGTCCGGGACTGTTATAATCGTTGTGCTGTGGATTCAGCAGCATGTGCCGTTAGCTCAGTTGGTAGAGCATCTGACTTTTAATCAGAGGGCCCGGGATTCGAGTTCCCGACGGCGCACCAGGAAAAACCGCTTAGGTAAGCCTTTAATGGAGCCTGAGCGGTTTTTCTTTTTTCGTTTTTCTTTGTGCTTGACTACAAATTGACTACAAAATAAAAAATCCCCCGCCAAATACCGGCGAGGGAAAATTGTTATTATTCAGTTTTGCCGAGCTGTTTGATGACCTGGTTCACGCCGGTGGCGGCCAGGCCCGAGGCGATCCCCACCGCCACGGCGGTGACCGGGTCGGAGGCCGGGAAGTCCGCCATAAGGTTCATGGCCGGGATCCCAAGCACTCCCCCCAGCACCCCGCAAAGGCAGGGGATCCATTTGTTTTCCAGTGAGCTGGCCTTGGCGATCTCGCCCGCCAGGTAACAGATGACCGTGATGGCCACCACAGTGGCCATCCCAATAGAATTCATTTCCATATTAAGTACCTCCATCTAATCCCTGCCGGATCTCACCGGGAGGGATTCGCACTTCTTCATAATGTGAGAGACCGCCGGGTCTCCATCACCCAGAGCCATGTAGGGATCATAGCAGCTTCTCATGGTCTCCAGGCCATAGGGCGGGATCTCCTTGTCCTCCACATAGTGGAGCCCCAGGTCGATGACCTTGGCCCGGAGAAGTCCCTTCAGGCCGCTTTTGATGGCCGCCGTTTCCTTGCTGCTCTTCCGCAACCGCCCGGCCGCCCAGCCGCAGAAGGCGGCCAGGAGGGGGACCAGAGCGGTCATCACCTCCGAAAGATTCTCCATGCTGCCCCCCTTACCCCAGTGCTTTGCCGGCGGCGACCAGCTTGTCCAGGATCAGGGAGAGGCCGCTGGAGATCTCCTCCAGCACCTTATCCTGGCTGTCCAGCCGGGCCAGCACCGAGGTGAGGTCGGTCTGTGCGGGGGCTGTGTAGTCCGCACACCCCAGGGACAGGGCAGCGGCCTTTTCTGCCACCTTATCCCGGGCTTCCTCCTCCATGGGGCCGATGAGGAGATAGTCCCCCTGGTCCTGTGCGGCGGCCCCCAGCTGGGAGGCCAACGCTTTCATGGTGGTGCGGTCCCCGGTGCTCACCGGGCCGATCTTCAGGGTATCGCTGGTATAGGTCATATTGGGTTCCTCCTGTTCTTCTTTTACAGGCCCCTCCCCGGGGCCATAGGTATACACGGTATCCCAGGCCAGACTGAAGTCATTGTCCAGCCAGACCAAAGGATTCCGGCGCTCTCCCTCCAGGATCACCTCAAAGTGGAGGTGGGCGCCGCTGCTGTTACCGGTGTTCCCGGTATAGCCGATGAGCTGGCCTTCCTTTACCTGCTGGCCGTTCTTCACCACATAACTGGAAAGATGGGCGTACCGGGTCTCCAGGGACAGCCCTTTGTAGTCCGCATGGCGGATCTTCACGGCATTGCCATAGGACTGCATCCCCGTGACGGTTTTACCGTCCCAGTCATGGACCCAGTTGACGGTCCCATCCTCCGCCGCATACACCGGCTGGATGGTCGTCCCATCCCAGGTGCAGCGCATATCAATGGCCCCATGCCATTTTCCGGTGGAGGAATACATTCCCTGGGTGAGGATACGCTGCACCAAGGGCCAATTAAAAAGCACCATATCGTTTTCGATCCTCATGGATTACCCCCTGCAAAAAATCAAAAAATCAAAGAATACTGGACCGTCATAGAGGGGACCGTGGCTCCTTCTCCTCCGTTTCTCACAGCGGTGACCGTCATCAGCGTATCCGAGTTTCTTTGGATGGTAATCGGCTTGTAGTATCCGCCAGTTCCCCCTGATTGAGACAGTACCGTGACCCCACCAATGATGCTTCCGTCCTCTGCAGCGACCTGCTTTTTGGCCGTTCCCGTCCCTTTTGCAGAAGGAAAGGTGAAGGATCTGACTTCGATGCGCCTGTACTTTCCTTTACTGGAAACAACACTTGCCGCCATTTTACATCACCCCCGGAATTCGAATGGTCATATCCGCTGCCGGCTTGTCCTCCGGGCAGGTAAAACAGAGCGTGTCTGTTTTACTTTCGATCTTTCCCACACAGCCAAGCGCTTCCTGAAGGGCGATCAGTCCTGCATTGTCCAGTTCCCCGGGCACTGCCACCGGAGTTCCGGGGATCCACTCGGCGGTCATTCCCTCCACCGTCACCGTCTGGATGTAGGGGGCTGCACTCCCCTGCCAGCCGGCGGCGGGGAGGGTCAGGGTCACCGAGCCAAGAGCCCGGGTCTTTTCCCCCAGGGCTCCCAGGGCCTGGTTCACCGTAGGGTCCTCCACTCCCGGCAGAATAAGCTGGGCGTTGGCATCGTCCAGAAGATTGGCTTTGGAAAGAGGCGTTCCCTCTGTAATGGGGTTGTCTGCATACTCCCAGGTCACAGTCTCCTGACCTCCGTCCTCCCGGGTGATGGTCACCCGGTGGGGATAGGTCGGTTTTCGGTCTGTCATCTTTTTACCCTCCCGTTACCGCCGCCCCGCAGCGTTCCGCTGCCAGACGGGTATCCTTTATGATTTGATCTAGTTCTTTCAGGGCTGCTTCGATCTGATTGGCCCCTTCCCAGGTCAGCTTCTCCATGGAGAAAGGCAGTTGCGGTTCCAGTCCGTAGGCCCGGCAGAGGACCCTGACATTTTCCAGGTACCGTTCCATCTGACTCTTGACCGGCCATTCCTCCGGGGAAAACCCGGCCTTCAGGGACCAGTTCGTCTTTACCGTCAGATGCGGGCAAAAGTAGCCCATTTCCAGTACTTCTCTCTTCAGCTGCTCTACATTTCCCTCTACCCGGTTCAGATCTTCCGGGCCGTAGCTTCCCTTTGCATTTCCCTGTTCCAAGTCCACAGGACTGCGGTCCGTGACAAATTCCATACTATCCCTCCCCGGCAAAGACACATCCGCAATAATAAGCGGTAGGTTCCAGTTCTACATCCTGTCCCAATATTTCCAGGTCTGCCACAGCGGCTCCGGTCAGGTGGGTGGTCATGGAGAGGATATATCCCACCAGCTGCCCGTCGAAGGCTTTTTCCGTGGTCACATACTCCCCGGGCGCCAAATCCCCGGCAATCACCGTCTGTTGAACGGTCTGGTTGTTTTCCCCATAGGACCGCAGCCGTTCCAGGACCGCCTTTGCCCTGGCAGGAGAGACCATGGTTCCCTGGGCGGAAAGCTGATTGTTTGCGCTGCTTTCCGCCACTTGGGTCATGGCTGTACTGTAACAGGTCTGGCGGCAGATCAGCTGCCGTCCCGTAATGGATACCTGCCCTTGACTTTCCATCTGGAAGGTCACATAATTGGCGCCGCTGTCCAGGATCTTTCCTCCGGCGATCTCGTACTGATAGCAGGGTTCCTGGGTCAGCACCGTCTGTTCCCCCCGGGGAGCTTCCCCACTGTACACCGTCTGCCTTTCTCCCGGAAGATACTCCGATGCCGTCAGCTCCACCCGGGTGTAAGGTGCCTTGGTGGTCACCGTTCCCCCCTGAAAAATGGCATTTTTCAGGATGGTTTTATCCGATGCCGCCGGCAGGGTCCTGAACGCAAGGCCGCCGTCCGGGTCCACGGTCACCATGGCCCCTGCCCCAAAAGCAGCCTGAAGGAGGGCATCCCTCTTGGTTCCCGCTGCGATCCATCCGCTGAGAGGCAGTTCTGACAGTGTCTCCTCCATCCGGAAGGTCAGTTCTCCGTCCAGGATCTCCTCCACGATCTGCCCAAAGGGGGTCTCCTCATAAAGTCCGCCCATGGTCTGGCTGTCCGCCAGAAGGCCGATCCCGTCCATACACTCTACCTGGTACTGGCCGGGACCTGTTTTTTGGGCCTCATCCAGGTAGTAGGTTCCTTTCTTCATCCCCCGATGAAAGATCCCAAGCAGCTGCCGCCTTTGGAACAGCATCTGCCGGTCTTCCTCCAGGTCCAGGTCAAATCGTGCTGTTCCTCCCACCAGGGTCAGACCGCTGACATCCACCTGGGCATGAAGTTCCAGATCCCGAAGCTGGTCTGCGCCAAAGGTCCGTTCTACCCCCAGGATCAGAGAATCCAGCCGCAGGAACCGGCCCGGTCTGCTGGTTTTGAGAAACTCCAGCTTTACCCGGTCAAAGGCGGTCACGATCCTGCTCACCACCCAGACCGGGCCGGTGGGGCAGACCGTCTCTTCTGCCAGCAGCTGGGTATCCCGGTACCACTGTACCGCAAATTCTGAGCACCATTCCTCCCCGGACCGGTCAAAAACCAGAGTCAGTCCCGTTGCAGTATAGGTCTGATCCAGAACCGCCTCCAGGATCACCGGCTGGGAGAAGGCTCCGTCCTCCCCGCTGTACCGGCAGCTGCAATACCCCTCCCCTGCAGACTGGTCCTCCAAAAGCCGACGGGTCCCATCCAGCCTCCAGTAACTCGGCTCCAGGGTGGCGTAGGGGGCGTCAGTTTGGAGCCGGGTCAGCTTTCCGTCCCAGAAAGACTGCCCTTCCCCCTCCGCCCGAGCCTTCTCATTGGCCCCGGGCGGAATATCCTGATACAAAATTTCCGGCATTGCTTCCCCCTTACTCCGGCACCCGGGCAGCCCGGGTGGCCACATAGCTGACGGTCAGGCCGTCCCACAGGTTTTTCCCGTCCTCCTGCCGGATCAGGTCGTCCTTTCCTGCGGTCACGTACATTTTCTGGGTCAGGACTCCCTGGCTGCCGTAGGGCAGGGTAAGGATATGGCTTTCCTGGGGGCTGCTGATGGCCTGATAAAAAGCGTCGTAGTCCTGGGGATTCCTGCGGGAGGGCTTGACCTTCAATTCATAGTTGTAGAAGGTGCCCACCACATCCCGGTACATCTGCCCGGCTTCAATGACCCGGCCTGAGTAGTCGGTATCCAGGACCTGAAAGCTCCGCTTCAGGCTGACGATCTGCAGGTCATAGGCCACCCCGTCCAAGAGCATCAATCCCTGTTTCACAGCGTCCCTCCTTTGGCCAGGCTGCTGCCCAGCCGGCGGCCTTCCTTCTCCAGCACCGGATAGAGGACCCGGCCCAGCTGGGCCAGATTTCCGGAAAACCGCACCGTAATATTCTGCCCCGCCTGAGCTGCCCGGAATGCCTCCACCATGGTATCCAGGGGAGCCTCAATATTGGTGCCCTGGCGCTGGTCTCCCAGCACTGCCAGGAAGGGGCTGTTGGCGGGGATGACAGCCCCGGTAGCCAGATAGGGGATCTGGGGGGCGGAGAGCTCCCCCAGATGGAAGCCCAGGGTCTTTCCCCCATACACCGGCACCCAGTCCGGGATCTCCAGCTGCAGGCTGTTCAAAGCCCGGATGAGAGTGTTCAGGGCCCCGGTCACCCCCTGGATCATCCCGTTGACGGCGCCGATCACCCCGTTCATAGCGTTGACTCCTGTCTCCCAGATCTGCTGAAACACTCCCTGGAAGATTTGGCTGACTCCCTGCCACACTTCCCCCAGAGCCTGGGCAATGATCTGGACCTGCTCCAGAAATTTTCGCAGAAGAGTAAGTCCTCCTCCCGCAAAGTCGGACAGAGCCCCCAGGGCTCCCAGGAAAGCGTTGACCAGAAACACCCCCACCTGCCCGATCATGGGGCCGAAGGTCTCAGCCAGCCACTGAAGCAGGGGGAGGAGGAGACTGTTCCAGATCTCCAGCAGGGTCAGGGTCAGCTGGCCCAGAAATAGGGTCAGGTTCTCCCAGAGAGGGAGCAGATGCTCCTGCCAAAGGGTGGCCAGCCCCTGGATGATGGCGTTTCCAATGGGGACCAGAATGGTATCGTGGAGGGTCTGGAGCAGCTGCCCCACCCCGGTGAAAGCGGTCTTCAGCTCCTCCACAATGGGGGCCCCATAGAGAGCCCAGGCTTTCTGGAGCCCTTCAAAAAGCTGCTGGCCCAGATTGGCAAAGAACTGGATCACTGCTTTGGCCAGGGCCCGCAGCTTTTCCAGCAGCCGTTCCAGCCAGTCCACCCAGCCTCCCGCCTTCTCCACGGTCTCCTGGGTCTCCCGGGAGGTCTTTTTGCTGCTCCCTCCCGAGGAGGAGGCGGACTCCGTCTTCAGCCGTTCAATGGTATCAAAGGAAGCCAGGCTTCTGGCGTTGGCCTTGGCCGCCGACTGGGCCGCCTTGGCCTGTTTTTTCTGACTTTGGGTCAGCTGGTCCACCGCCTTGGCTGCCTCCTGGGCCTGGGTCACCAGGGCAGGGGGATCCAGGATCACTTCAATGGCCATGGTTCTCTCCTTTCTCCTCTTCAGGTTCCATCAGTTCTTCCATCCATTCCCGTTCTTCCCGGGTCATCCGGGGGTCCAGCCGGATCAGCCCCGGGTTGGCCCGGGCAAAGGCTTCCTGCTGGGGGGTGAGCTTTTTTCCTCTGGCTTTCTGGCGGCGGATGGCCACCACCTGGGCGAACAGCCCGTCCCCCACCTCCCGGAAAGCCCCCAGATACTCCCACCAGTGCAGATAGGGGCAGCTGCGGCTGGAATATCCCAGCACCCGGTCAATGGCGGGGGCCAGAATGGGATAATCCTGTTCCCAGTCCATGAGCCGGGGGCCCTGCCGGCCCCCGGCTCCGCAGTCCGCAAAGACGGCGAACGCTTCCAGCGCCCCGTCCGGGTCCCGGATCTTCTCCGGTTCCTTGTAAAACCGGTTCAGCACCACCCAGCTTTTTTCCTGATCGGTGAGGTCCGGGTCCATGAGAGCGGCAAAGATGGTCAGGATGTTCCGGTAATCGGTTTCCACCTCCAGCTCCTGCCCCGCCGCCCATACGGTGCGGGGCAGTCCCCACTCCAGCTTTTTGTCAGGAGAGGTATTTCCGCAGGTGCTCATGGCTCTTTTCCGCCTTCTCCCGGATACATTTTTCCATCACCGGCAGCAGGGCCTCCAGCAGGCTTTCGTAAAAGCAGCGGCCGTCCTCCATGAGCGCCAGGGGGGAGATGGTCTCAAACACCGTTTCCGAGAAGGGGCAGGCAAAGATCCGGTCGAACAGCTGGCGCACCTCCTGTTCCAGGGCTGCCAGGTCCGGCTCCTGGCCGGTCCCCTTCCACCGCTGTTCCAAAGCCTCCATCTCGGCCCGGGCCCGGGTGGCGATTCCCATGTCGGTAGGGTTGAACCAGACGGTGGCCAACAGCCGGCCCAGCTCATCCCGGAACTGGATCTCTTCCAGTCCGGTGTCCAGTTGCAGTTCCTTCATAGGGCCTCCTCAGCTCTGGGTAAAGGTGGGGGACTTGGTGATTCCCTCCACGGTGCCCAGGGTCTTGTCGTTGCTGAAATAGATGGAGATGGGCAGGTCCACGGTGCCGCTGCCGCCCTTGCTCTCCACTTCGATGGTGCAGCCGGCGTGGACCTCCGCTGCCAGCTTTCCTTCCTCTCCCAGATACCCTTCCACCACCATGACATTGAAAAGGCTCAGCTCGGAGAGAGCGTTCCGGCGCAGGATGTCCAGAAGCCGCTGGTGCAGAAGGCTGCCGCCCCGGACGGTGAAAGGCTCCAGGGTCTGCTTGGGCGCATTCTTGGTGATGTCGGTTTCGGTGATCCCCAGGATATCGGTGATAGAGTTCACTTCGTTGTTGTACTCGATGGCGCTCTCCTCCACGCCGGCGCCAATCAGCTCCCACTGATGGTCGCCGGTGGTGGAGACGTCCACATAGGTGGCCAGCAGTCTCCGCTGGGCCTTCTGGTTTTCTTTCAGATTCAGTTCCATTTTTCTTCCTCCAATTCAAAGGTGGTGGTCAAAAGAATCGAGGCGCTGTAGATTCCCACGCCCTCCCGCTGTTCCTCCAGCCGGGGATAGCTCATAATCAGGGTAGGCTCCCGTCCCAGGGCCGCAGGCAGCTCTCCCTGCCCCCGGCGGCAGACCCAGCCGGTCAGCCGGTCCAGGGAGGACCGCTCTTCCTGCACCCCGGAAGGATCCTCCCGCTCCAGGGGAAGAACCAGCCGCAGGGCATAGTCCAGCTCCTCCCTCAAAGAAGCCCGGCCCAGAATATCCCGGTGCTGTTCCATCTTTTTCACGCTGTTCAGGGTGAGGGCAAGACTGTAAGGAGTATCGCAGATGATCTCGTTATCCAATGCCTCCAGCCCGGGGGCTCCCCGGAGCCATTCCATCAGCGCCGCTGTCACCTGTTCCATCCTCACTCCCCCTTTCCTTCCACCAGGATCAACCGACTGCCCAGCTGGTAGGGAGTGATCCGGCGCACTGCCGTGACCCCCTCCGCCAGGGCAGGCACCAGGGCATCCCACTGGTCCCGGGTCAGGATCTCAGGTCCTTCCCCGGGCAGAATTTTGTCTCCCAGGGCCAGGGAAAAGGTATTCTCCCCTGCCGGGTCCTCCCAGGACTGGAAGGTCCTGCCCCGGCAGTAGATCCGCAGACAGCCCTCTCCCCCCAGGCTTTCCCCCATGAGGGCTCGGCCGGTGCGGCTTTTTCCCAGGGTCCCCAGGGAGGAGGTCCGGCTCCACTGGTAGGACACTCCTGTAAGGACCTGCCGACGGCAGGAGAACTGGGGTACAAAGGTGGGATGGTAGACTGTCACGGTCTGGTCAAAGAGTGCCGCCAGCACGCCGTTTTCCATCAGTAAGCCCCCCTGTAAATATCCAGGTACCGCCCCGCCGCCGCATACTGGGCAGCGGCCTGGGTCACCGCCACCGAGGGAGGGATCTGCCCCCGGGTGGTGGAATAGCTGACCGACCCCACGGTGGCAGACTGGCTTTCCCCGGACTGGGCGGCCTGGTCGTAGAAATAGAGAACATCCGCCACGCTGCAATAGGCCATGGCGTAGAGTTGCTCCCGGCTGTACCGCTGGAGGAGGGCGGCCGCAGGAGCCACCGTATAGATCCTCTCATACCGGTCGATGACCCCCACGGCCCGGGCAGCCCAGGCGGGAAACTCTTCCCGGGGGATCTTTCTCCCCCGGTAGGTCTCCTCATAGAATTCAAAATCAGGTATCATGGGCAGGCCCACCCTCCTTTACTTATGCGCCGGCCACGGTGTGGACGTAGATCCCGGCCGCCTTGGCAGGGCTGACCTGGGCGATGCCCACCTGACGGTAGCCGAACTTCCAGGCATCCGCATCCGGATTCTCCTCA
>CALXEN010000212.1 GCA_944387325.1 uncultured Clostridia bacterium
CTATGCCACCAGCAACCGCCGCCACCTGATCAAGGAGACCCTCAGCGACCGGGAGGGGGACGACATCCACCTGTCCGACACCCGCCAGGAGCTCATGAGCCTTTCCGCCCGGTTCGGCCTCACCGTCACCTTCGGCCGTCCCGACCGGGACCGGTTCGCCCTCATTGTGAAGGAGCTGGCCGGACAGTTCGGCATCGAGGAGCCCTTCGACCGGCTGCTGGTGAAGGCGGAGGCCTTCGCCATCCGGGCCGGGGGCCGCAGTCCCCGGGTGGCCCGCCAGTTTATGGAGCTGGTGTATGCCGGGGTGCTGTGACCGCCCCTTTTCTTACCGTATTACACACAAAAAGGCTCACCCCGGAGGGTGAGCCTTTTTCATGGGATTTTTCAGGGATTACAGGTGGAGCACCCGGTCCTTGATCTCGGCGGTGCGGCCCTGGTTCCAGAACTGAGTGCCGATGTAGCCGCAGGTACGGCGGGCCACATTCAGCTTGGACTGATCTCGGTTCTTGCAGTGGGGGCACTCCCACACCAGCTTGCCGTCATCCTCCACGATCATGATCTCCCCGTCGTAGCCGCAGACCTGGCAGTAGTCGCTCTTGGTGTTCAGCTCGGCGTACATGATGTTATCATAGATAAACTGCATGACGCTGATGACCGCTTCCAGGTTATCCTGCATATTGGGGACCTCCACGTAGCTGATGGCTCCGCCGGGGGACAGACGCTGGAACTCGGACTCAAACTTCAGCTTGGTGAAAGCGTCGATCTGCTCGGCCACATGGACATGGTAGCTGTTGGTGATATAGTTCCGGTCGGTGACCCCGGGGATGATGCCAAACCGCTTCTGGAGGCACTTGGCGAACTTGTAGGTGGTGGACTCCAGAGGGGTGCCGTAGAGGCTGAAGTCAATGTTGTGCTTGGCCTTCCAGCCGGCGCAGGCGTCGTTCATGTGCTGCATGACCTGCAGGGCAAAGGGCTTTGCCACGGGATCGGTGTGGCTGCGGCCAGTCATATACTTGCAGCACTCATAGAGGCCGGCATAGCCCAGGCTGATGGTGGAATAGCCGCCGTAGAGGAGCTTGTCGATGGTCTCCCCCTTCTTCAGGCGGGCCAGGGCGCCGTCCTGCCAGAGGATGGGGGCAGCATCGCTGAGGGTCCCCTTCAGCCGGTTGTGGCGGCACATGAGGGCCCGGTGGCAGAGCTCCAGACGCTCGTCGAAGATCTTCCAGAACTGGTCCATATCCCCGCCGGAGGAGAGGGCCACGTCCACCAGATTGATGGTGACCACCCCCTGGTTGAACCGGCCGTAGTACTTGGGCTTCCCGTTCTCGTCCACATAGGGGGTGAGGAAGCTGCGGCAGCCCATGCAGGTGTAGCAGTGGCCTTCCCCGTTTTTGTCCACCTTGTACTCCAGCATCTTCTTCTCGCTGATGTAGTCGGGGACCATCCGCTTAGCGGTGCACTTGGCGGCCAGCTTGGTCAGGTAATAGTAGGGGGTGCCTTCCCGGACGTTGTCCTCCTCCAGCACATAGATGAGCTTGGGGAAGGCGGGGGTGATCCAGACACCCTCCTCGTTCTTGACGCCCTGGTACCGCTGGCGGAGCATCTCTTCAATGATGATGGCCAGGTCGTTCTTCAGCTGCTGGTCCTCCCCGGCCTCGTTCAGGTACATGAAGACGGTGATGAAGGGGGCCTGCCCGTTGGTGGTCATGAGGGTGACCACCTGATACTGGATGGTCTGAACGCCCCGCTTGATCTCCTCCCGCAGCCGCTTCTCCACGATCTCGTTGATCTTGTCCTCCCCGGGCTGGATCCCCAGGCTCTCCATCTCAGCCAGCACATCCTTCCGGATCTTCTGGCGGCTCACATCCACAAAGGGAGCCAGATGGGTCAGGCTGATGCTCTGACCGCCGTACTGGTTGGAGGCCACCTGGGCGATGATCTGGGTGGCAATGTTGCAGGCGGTGCTGAAGCTGTGGGGGCGCTCGATCATGGTGCCGCTGATGACGGTGCCGTTCTGAAGCATATCCTCCAGGTCCACCAGATCGCAGTTATGCATATGCTGGGCAAAATAGTCGCTGTCGTGGAAGTGGATGATCCCCTGCTCGTGGGCCTCCACAATATCCGGAGGCAGCAGCAGCCGCATGGTCAGGTCCTTGCTCACTTCGCCGGCCATATAGTCCCGCTGGACGCTGTTGACGGCGGGGTTCTTGTTGCTGTTCTCCTGCTTGACCTCCTCATTGTTGCACTCAATGAGGGTGAGGATCCGGTCGTCGGTGGTGTTGCTGGTCCGCTTCAGGTTCTGCACATACCGGTAGGTGATGTACTTCCGGGCCACCTCAAAGGCGCCGGCGGCCATGATCCCGTCCTCCACCAGATCCTGGATTTCCTCCACGCTCATGGCGTGGGGACGGCTGTCGCAGACCTTCTGCACATGGTCCGCAATGGAGACGATCTGCTCCTGGGTCAGCCGCTGGTCCTCATTCACCACATGATTGGCCTTGCCGATGGCGGCAATGATCTTGGTAATGTCGAAGGTCATCTCGCTGCCGTTTCTCTTAATGATCTTCATTTTCTCTTCCCTTCTTTCTCTCTGCTCTCTAACACTATATTTATCCCTTTTGCCGGGTTTTATCCCAGTCCTAACACAAGATATTGTGGTTGGCCTTCAAGAGGGTACGTGAAATATCATATCCCTTTCCCTTGCCGGTGTCAATAGCAAAATCCACAACTAATTGTGCTTTGCCACCCAAAACGGGTCTAAATATTGGGTTTTAGAGGGTTTTGACACATTTTTGTAGGATTCAACAAAATCCGCTCCTCTTTTTTGGGCCCTATAAACGGTACTGTATTCCCTCTCCCCTTGTGTTTTTTCCAAGGCCCGGGTAGAATAAAATGGAATTAATGTTTATAAGGGGGGACCATTCGTGAATTATTCCGCCATCAAGTATTGTGACATCTCCAACGGTCCCGGGGTGAGGACCAGTCTGTTTGTGTCCGGCTGCCGCCGCCACTGCTACAACTGCTTTAATTCCGAGACTTGGGACTTCAATTATGGCTCTCCCTTTGACGGCCAGGTGCGGAACCAGGTGCTGGCCAGCCTGAAGCCGGACTACATTGCGGGGCTTTCGGTGCTGGGAGGCGAGCCTTTCGAGCCGGAGAACCAGGGGCCCCTGGCGGATTTTCTGGAGCACGTGCGGGTCCTTTACCCGGACAAGACCATATGGTGCTACACCGGGAACGTGTACGAGACCGAGCTGCTGTCTCCCAGCCACGCCCGGTGCGGGGATACCGACCGGCTGCTGGGGCTCATTGACGTGCTGGTGGACGGGCCCTTCATTGAGGCCCAGAAGGACCTGGGGCTCCGGTTCCGGGGGAGCAGCAACCAGCGGCTCATCGACCTGAACAGGACCCGTCAGGCCGGCACCGTGGTGCTGTGGCAGGACGATCCCCTCTTCCAGGATCACAAGATGTAACTGTATCGCTTTATCAGGACCGCCGCCTTTCTTTAAAAGGAAGGGCGGCGGTCCTGTTTTATCCAAAACAAAATCCGCACCCGGATGCTCCGGATGCGGACAGGAACGAAAAAATCACTCTGCAATGGTAGGGACAGCATCCGCCGGAATGGGACAGACGTACCCGCTTTGGGTGGCCTGGGCGAATTCCTGCCGGGCCCGGGCCAGGAGCTGGGGATCCCGGAGCAGGTCCACCACCGCCCCTGCCATGACCTTGGCGGCCTGGAGGAGGGCCTTGTGGGCCAGGGAGGTGTTCCCGCAGCTGACCACCTGCCAGCTGTGGCCGGGGACCCCGCAGGGCCAGGCAGCGGCATGGATCTGGCCCACGGGGGTGAGCCAGCTTACATCCCCCACATCGGTGGAGCCGGGCTCAAAGGCGGGGCCGTCATAGTAAGGGACCAGGAAATCGTTCATGGCATGACCGGCCTCCCGCTGGAGAGCCTCCACCTGCCGGGCGTGGTCCGGGCTGTGGTGGGCGGCGATGCTGGAGGTCGCCCCCTGGGGATAGGTCTTGGCCAGGGCGTCCGCAAAGGCCAGTTCCTCCCCGGTGTGGGTGGGAACTCCCACTTCCTGGAAATTCTTATAAAGGACCTTCTCCAGGGTGTGGTTGGGCACTGTGTCCGCCAGGCCGTCGATGAAGGTCTTGGTGAAGGTGGTGCCGGTCATAAGGGCCGCCCCCCGGGCGATGTCATCCACCCGTTTCTGGAGCTCCACGGCCTCGGCCACCTTGTTGGACCGGACCATGTAGAGGACCGAGGCCTTGTTCTGGACCACGTTGGGGCTGACCCCGCCGGCGTCGGTGATGGCATAATGGACCCGGCACCGGCTCCCCATATGCTCCCGGAGGAACTGGACCCCAATGTTCATGAGCTCCACCCCGTCCAGGGCGCTGCGCCCCCGGTCGGGGGCTGCGGCAGCGTGGGCCGCCACCCCATGGAAGGTATACTGGCTCTGGATGCAGGAGTTGCTGGACCCGGTGACCACCTCGTTCACATCCCCGGGATGCCAGGTGATGGCGGCGTCCAGATGGCTCCAGACCCCGTCCCGGGCCATGAAGGCCTTGGAAGCGCCCCCTTCCTCCCCGGGGCAGCCGTAGAACTCCACGGTGCCGGAGGAGCCGGTGGCTTCCAGGTAGGCTTTCACCGCCAGGGCGGCGCCCATGCTGCCGGCCCCCAGGATGTTATGGCCGCATCCGTGGCCGCAGCCCCCCTCCTGACGGGGGGTATGCTCCAGGGAGCCTCCCACCTGGGAAAGTCCGCTGAGGGCGTCATACTCCGCCAGGATTCCGATGACCGGTTTTCCCTGGCCCCAGCTGGCCCTGAAAGCGGTTTCAATGCCGGCGATCCCCCGCTCCACGGAAAAGCCCTGCTTTTCCATCTCCTCACAAAAGAGGGCGGCGGAGCGGTTTTCCCGCAGGCTCAGCTCTGCATAGTCCCAGATGGTGTCGCTGACCCGGCAGAGCAGTTCCGCCTGCCGGTCCACCGTCTCCAAAGCCTGCTTTTTTACAATATCCATTTCCATGATCTTTGCCTGGTTTCCTTTTCCTTTACAATACCTTGCTCAAAAATTCCTGGAGCCGGGGATGGTGGGGATGGTCGAAGATATCCTCGGGTGTTCCCTCCTCCAGCAGCTTTCCATCCGCCATAAAGAGGACTCGGTTGCCCACTTCCCTGGCGAAGCCCATTTCGTGGGTGACCACCACCATGGTCATCCCCTCCTGGGCCAGCTCCTTCATAACGTCCAGCACTTCCCCGACCATTTCAGGGTCCAGGGCGCTGGTGGGCTCGTCAAAGAGCATGACCTCGGGCTCCATCATGAGGGCCCGGACAATGGCCACACGCTGTTTCTGACCGCCGGAGAGCTGGATGGGGTATGCCTCCGCCCGGTCTCCCAGTCCTACCCGTTTCAGCAGTTCCAGGGCCTTCTTCTCGGCCTCGGCCTTGGGCATATGGTGGACCTTGATGGGGGCCAGGGTCATGTTTTCCAGAATGGTCATGTGGGGGAAAAGGTTGAAGTGCTGGAATACCATCCCCATCTTCTGGCGGTGCTTGTCAATGTCCAGCTTGACCAGCTTTCCCTGCTCGTTGGGGACCTTCTTCTTGGTGATGTCCACCCCGTCAAAGAGAATGGACCCCCCGGTGGGCATCTCCATCAGGTTGAGGCTCCGCAGGAAGGTGGACTTGCCGGAGCCGGAAGGCCCGATGACCACCATCACATCCCCTTTGTTCACATCTACGGTGATGCCGTCCAGAGCCTTGATGGCCCCCTTGTTGTAGTATTTTTTCAGGTCGGTGACCTGGATGAGACTATCTCTTGTCGCCACGGCTCATTCTCCTTTCGATGTATGCGATCAGTTTGGAGGTGGGGAAGCAGAGGCAGAAATACAGGGCGGTGGCCACCAGCAGAGGCTCCATAATGATGAAGGCTGCGCTGCGGATGGCGTTGACCATGGCCATGATATCCTGCACGCCGATGGTAAAGGTGATGGCGGATTCCTTGATGATGGTGACGAACTCGTTGCCGATGGCGGGCAGAATGTTCTTGATGGCCTGGGGCAGGATGATGTACCGCATGGTCTGACCTTGGGTCAGGCCCAGAGACCGGGATGCCTCGGTCTGGCCGCCGTCAATGGACTGGATGCCGGAGCGGATGATCTCGCACAGGTAGGCTCCGGAGTTCATGGCCAGGGCCACCACGCCGGGGAAAAACCGGGCAAAGGAGATGAAGCCGAACATCTTGAAGTTGGGCAGCTCAAACAGGTTGCTGAACACCCCGTAGTAGATGATCATGACCTGGACCACCACGGGAGTGGAACGGATGATCTCCACATAGGCGGTGGCGATGAAGCTGACTGGATTGAACCGGCTGAGCCAGAGGAGGATGCCCCCTTCCCGGAGATGCCCGTCCTTCCCTACCCCCAGAAACCGGAGAGGGCACAGGTCGGACATACGCATAAGGGCCAGCACCAAGGCCAGCAAAAAGCCCAGCAGAACGGTAAAGAGGGCCAGCATAACGGTGACCACCAGGCCCTCTTTGAACATATCCACATAGGGCAGGAGCTTTTCGAAGTTTTCCAACTGGACAAAAGTTCCCATGGGTTTGCCCCTTTCTTTGTTATTTTACATCGGACTTGCGGACAAATAATTCAATTCCTCCCCCGGAAATTCCAGGGGAGGAATTGCAGTTTACAGCTTGTTTCCTGTGGATCAGGCGGCAGCGTCGGTGCTCTCGGCAGTCTCAGCCACTTCGCCCTCAGCGGTTTCGGCAGCAGCGGCATCCTCCTCCAGCAGGCCCTCGTAGGTCTCGCCGGAAGCCAGCTCGTTGGCCTCAGCCACGAAGTTGTCCATGGTGCCGTCAGCCAGCACAGCGGCGATGGCCTCGTTCACAGCAGCCAGGAGAGCCTCGTTGCCCTTGGAAACGCCCACCACGGAGCCTTCCTGGTCATAGGGCACATCCAGCACCACGGCCAGGTCGGGGTAGTTCTTGGCGTAGCTCTGGGCTACCACGGTCTCAATGTAAGCGCCGTCCAGGTTGCCGGCCATGAGGTCAGCGATCACATCGGTGACCTTGGGCAGCTGGATCAGCTCGGCATCGGGAGAGTTGGCCATGGCCAGGTCCACCTGAATGGAACCGGTCTGGGCACCGATGGAGTACTCGGCCTTGTTGGTGTCCTCCAGGCTGGTGAACTTGTCAGCGTTGGCCTGGGTGGTCACAAAGGACTGGCCGCCGGTGTAGAAGATCTCGGAGAAGTCCATGATGTTCTCACGCTCGGGCTTGGGGGAGTAACCGGCCATGCCCAGGTCCACGGTCTTGTTCTGGAGCTCCATGAGGGTCCCGTCAAAGTCCATGGGGATGACTTCCAGCTCCAGGCCGATATAATCGGCGATGTACTGGGCCAGGGCCATCTCGAAGCCGGCCAGCTGAGCATCACCGTTCTCGTCAATGGCGTAGAACTCGTAGGGAGCGAAGTCGGGGCTGGTAGCCACGGTGAGGACGCCGTCGGTGACGGTGGTCAGCTCTTCCTTCCACCAGCCTTCGGGCTTCTCCTCGGTGGTGTCGGGAGCCTCGGTAGCGGTGCTGTCAGCGTTGGCAGCATCCTCGGTGTCGGAGGCGGTATTGCCGCATCCGGCCAGCAGGCTGACCAGCATAGTCAGCGCAAACAGAATGCAAAGAAATTTTTTCATGATATGTTCCTTTCCTTTCCAGTCGTTACAGACTGCACTGGCAGTATACATGAATATTCATTCATTTGCAATGGGCAACCCGCCCGAATATCCCCCGATTTTTTTAGAACGTTCTGTGCAATGCCCCCTTTTTGCTTAAGGTACGGGAGTTTTATATTCATTTTAGATGAATATATTCACTCAAACAAAAAAGGAGCCCTTTTCAGGGCCCCTTTTCCCATTGACAAGCCGGGTCAGAAAGGCAGGGATTTTCCCTGCTTCACCCATTCCCGGAACTCGGCGGCGGAGGCGAAGAGAACATCCCCGGCGCTGTTGAGGGCGGTCTCGAAGCTGTCCTGGACCACCCCGATGATGAAGCCGACCCCCACCACCTGCATGGCAATCTCGTTGGGGATG
>CALXEN010000213.1 GCA_944387325.1 uncultured Clostridia bacterium
TAGAGTTCAATATCGTGAAGAACGATCTTCTCGGGATCATACCCAAAGTCCACATGGTCAAAGGTAATATCCCCCTGGAGCTTGGTGTAGGTGACGCTTCCGTCGTGGTGAGGATGCTTCCAGGCCCAGACATTGGTCCGCTCGCTGCATTCCTCCAGGCTGCCATCCTCCTTCTCCCGCACATTTACCAGGGTCACATAGCCCTGGTCGGTCTCCGGCTCCTCATCCATGAGGGCAAAGACCCGCTGGGCGCCTGCGGCGGCCATTACGATGCTGTTTACCTGCATACTCACCTGGCTGACCGGCTGGGTTCCGTTCTTGTTCAGAGTCAGGAAAGAGACCAGTCCCCCCAGAGTCAGACCGCCGTATCCGTTGAGGGCCAGCAATCCTCCCACCACGGCGCAGAGCACATAGCTGATATTCCCCAGGTTGGCGTTAAGAGGCATGGTGATACCTGCATAGGTATTGGCCTTGTCGGCGCTGTCCCGAAGCTGCTCGTTGAGGGCCCGGAAATTTTGGATGCTTTCCTCCTCGTGGCAGAAGACCTTGACCACCTTCTGGCCGTCCATCATCTCTTCAATGTAGCCGTTGACTGCCCCCAGGTCCCGTTGCTGCCTGGCAAAATACAGGGAAGATTTCCCGGCGATCTTGCTGCTCACCGCCAACATGACACAGATCATAGCTACCGTGATAAAGGTGAGGGGGAGATTCAGAAGGATCATGCTCACCATACAGGTGACAATGGTAACCAGAGAGTTGAGCAGCTGGGGCAGGCTCTGGCTGATAAGCTGACGGAGGGTATCCACATCGTTGGTGTAGACCGACATAATATCCCCGTGGGGATGGGTGTCAAAGTATCGGATGGGGAGCGACTCCATGTGCTGGAACAGCTCCACCCGCAGGTCCCGCATGGTCCCCTGGCTTACATTGACCATGATCCGGTTATACCCGTAGGCGCAGAGAATGCCAATGGCATAAATTCCCGCCACCCTTAACATAGCGGCCGCCAGCGGTCCAAAATCCGGGGTAGTCTGGTGGATCATGGGTTCGATATAATCATCAATGAGTTTCTGGGTAAAGAGGATCCCCTGGACCGAGGCCAGGGAGGAGCCCAAAATACAAACGACCACCATGAGGCAGGAGAACTTGTATCGTTTGAGAATGTATTTCAGCACACGGCCCAGGCTCTGGACCATCTGTCGGGGATTTACCATCTGCTTTTTATCTTTCATGCGGTTTCACTATCCTTTCCGGAAGAGGTTTGCTCCGGGAGGGGATGGTCGAAATCCCCTCCTCCCTGGGTTTGGGCCTCGTAGATCTCCCGATAGATTTTATTGTTCTTCAACAGGTTTTCGTGGGTATCAAAGCCATTGACCGAGCCGCCCTCCAGCACCAGGATCCGGTCTGCATCCTGCACGCTGGAGATCCTCTGGGCAATGATGATCTTGGTGGTGCCGGGGATGTACTTGGCAAAGGCCTGCCGGATCCGGGTATCCGTGGTGGTATCCACGGCGCTGGTGGAGTCGTCCAGGATCAGGATCCGAGGCTTTTTCAAAAGGGCTCGGGCAATGCAGAGCCGCTGCTTCTGGCCGCCGGAAACGTTGGTTCCGCCCTGCTCGATCCAGGTATTGTACCCGTCCGGGAACCGCTGGATAAATTCATCCGCACAAGCAGCCCGGCAGACCTCTTCACATTCCTCCTGGGTGGCGTCCTTTTTGCCCCACCGCAGGTTATCCAGGATGGTGCCTGAGAACAGGACATTCTTCTGGAGCACCACGGCCACCTGGCTACGGAGGGTCTCCAGGTCATAGGAACGCACATCCTTCCCTCCTACGCAGATTCGTCCGGTATCCACATCGTAGAGACGGCTGATCAGGTTCACCAGGCTGGACTTCCCGCTGCCGGTGGCGCCGATCACCCCGATGGTCTCCCCCGATTTAATGTGGATGGTAATATCATGGAGGGTCTTTTCCCCGCTGCCGTGCTTGTAGGAGAAGCTGACGTGGTTGAAATCAATGGCTCCGTTGGGGACATTGGTGTCCGGCTTTGCCGGCTGGGCCAGATCGGGGGTCTCGCTGAGGACCTCACTGATCCGCTGGGCGCTGGCAGAGCTCATGGTGATCATTACAAAGACCATAGAGAGCATCATCAGGCTCATGAGTACCCCCATCACATAGCTGAGCAGGCTGGTCAGCTCCCCGGTGGTCAGGCTTCCGGCCACGATGTAATGGGCGCCGAACCAGGATAGGCCCAGGATAGACCCATACACCACCAGCATCATAATGGGGTTGTTGAAGGCCAGCAAACTTTCAGCCTTCACAAAGAGCCGGTAAAGGTTATTTGCCGCCTTCTGGAATTTCTCGTTTTCGTAAAGCTCCCGCACAAAGGCTTTGACCACCCGAATGGCGCTGACATTCTCCTGCACGCTGGCGTTCAGGTCGTCGTATTTCCGGAACACCTGGTTAAAAATTTTGGTTGTCCGGAGCATGACGAAGCTCAGGGCTGCCCCCAGCACCACAATGGCCACCAGGAAGATGAGGCTTAGCTTCACGTTGATGAAGAAGCACATGAACATGGAGCAGAGAAGCATCAAAGGTGCCCGGGAAGCTATCCGCAGAATCATCTGGAAGGCATTCTGGATGTTAGTCACATCGGTGGTCATTCGGGTGACCAGGCCCGCCGTGGAAAACTTATCAATGTTGGAAAAGTCAAAAGTCTGCACGTTGCAATACATGGCGTCCCGCAGATTGCAGGCAAAGCCTGCGGAGGCCCGGGCGGAATACCGGGCTGCCAGAACCCCAAAGCAAAGGCTGAAGAGGGCCAGCACCAGCATAAGGGCTCCGAATCGGTAGACCATGGTCATATTCCCGGCCTCGATCCCCTGGTCGATGATTGCGGCGGTAACGAAGGGAATGAGCACCTCCATGAGCACCTCTGCCGCCGTAAACAGAGGCGCCAGCACCACATCCTTTTTGTATTGGCGTATCTGCGCCAAAAGTGTTTTCAGCATTTTGTTTACCTCCCGTCTTCTCAGCACCGCTCCAATGCAGGGCCGCTGAGATTATCAGTCATAATTGCAAGATTTTGCCGGATCTCCTCCACCTGTGCCCCGGTTAGACCGGTGCAGGCCCTGCGTTCCAACTCCTTCATGTTGACCTCAAGCTGTCTGCATACCTTTAGAGCTTTGGCTGTGGGTTCGATCTGCTTTTTCCTCTCATCGCCGGGGCAGGAAGCAACCCTGAGATAGCCGCTCTCGTACAGATCCTTTAGAGCGACCGACAAAGCCGCCTTAGACCGTCCCAACATCTGATGAAGATCGGTGGCACAAAGGCTTTCTCCCCGCTGGAATTGGGGACAGCTGAGGATCAGGACTTGGGTGGTAGTAAGTCCAAACTGCTCCGCCAGCTTGCACCGGCCCTGCTGTTCCAGCAGATGTCCGATCCGGTCCAGCAGGAACAAGATATTGGATGTCATGGTTTCAATCGCCTCCTCGAAAAATAGTTCGGAAGCGGAATGTACGTTCCCTAACATTCTTCCGACGAACTCTATTATACTGCTTTGCACTGGAAATGGAATTTAGAATATGTTATAATTAATAAGAAACTCTTATTACAGAGAGGTGCCTCATGAATACTGTACAACTGGAATGCTTTTTGACTGTGGCAGAGACCCTCAACTTTGCCCGGGCCGCCCAGCAGCTGCACATTACCCAGCCTGCCGTCACCCAGCAGATTCATTCCCTGGAAAAGGAGCTGGGGGTACAGCTCTTTCACCGCACCACCCATTCCGTTCGTATCACGGATGAAGGGATGTTGTTTATGGCGGACGCCCGTCAGATCACCGTCATTGCCAACCGTTCCAAGAAACGTTTTTCCCTTCAGGCGGATCATCCTGTGGAGCCTCTCTTCATCGGGTGTATGCACACCCAGACCATGAACCAGCTCCGGGAGCCCCTGACTGCCATGCGGCGGGAGTTCCCTGCTCTTCACCCTATGCTCCAAATCATCCCCTTCCAACACATTTTTCGGCGGTTAGAGGAAGGGAATCTGGATGTGGTGGCAGCGTTTCAGGTTCCGGTAGATTCCTCTATGGTGTATACAGAGCTGCTGCGATCTCCCATGGTCTGTGTATGTCCTGAGGATCATTCGCTGGCAGGCCAGGAGAAAGCCACATTGGAGATATTGCGGAAAGAGCCTCTAGTCTTGCCGGCCCCCACCTTGATTCCTTCCACAGTGCGCCGCCAGCAGGAATCTCTGCTGGAGGACCGTCCTCCCATAAACCTTCATCTGTGTGAGTCTATGGACAGCTTGGGACTGCTGATCGCCTGCGGTTATGGGATCACCATCCTGCCACAGCTGCTGGCGCCCACCCTGCCCGGCCTGGTCCAGCTGCCTTTGGATCAAGGACAGCCGATTTCTTTCGGACTTTACTATAAATCTCTTAAGGACCGTCCACTCCTAAAAGCCTTCATCCGCTGTGCCCGGAAAACTCTGGGTGAAAATCCGCAGTGACTTTAAAATTTCTTCGTTAAAAAACCGTGGTGTCCCGAGCTATATGCATGGGGCATCACGGTTTTCAATTCATATTCATTGTGTGGGGACTTGTGGCCGGGAATGATACCTGAAAGTATGTTGACGAGAAAGAAGCATTTTCTGGAAAACCTTGCAGCCGGAATGCCGCCAAGCTATCTGATCCTTCTTTAGAACTACTGGACATCCTCAACTTAATAAAAGCCAGCCGTTTCACTCTGTCAAAAAAATACCATATATAACAAAAAAGCACCAGTCTTTCGACTGATGCTTCTTGGTGGAGATAAGCGGGATCGAACCGCTGACCTCTTGAATGCCATTCAAGCGCTCTCCCAGCTGAGCTATACCCCCATATTCGGCTATGCAATTGTTTCCCGACTGCCTCATCAGTATAACAAAAAGTAGCAGCTTTGTCAACCCAAAATTCAAAATATTTGATAGATTTTTAGTAAACCCGTTTAGAAGCTGCTCAAAAGCTGAAAATATGTCGTTACTTCTTGCCATATCCTATTTCAATTTTCTATGGGATTGTTGTAATTTCTTCCCTTATCTTCCCTCAAACCCCAGCTCTTCCAAAACAGCTTTTGCTTCATCGGCAAAGCGAGTTTCCGCCCCCAGAGAAAACATAATCTCCTTTCCTCCGGACGACACTGCATAAGCCCCTTGAAATCCTTGATACTCGGTAAGCAAAACGCTTAGGCTGGCATAGCTGCCTGTACGAAGGAACCAGCACTCAAAGGTCATAAGCAGCACTTTTGTCTCACCTAACTGGTAGGACACCTGATTGGCCAATTCTGCCCCCAGTCCTTTTTTCATTTTGGACTGGATCGCTTCACAGAGCACTTCCAATTCATATTTCTTTTTTGCATACAGTTGAACCCCTTTGCTGGCCATGATTTTTCCCCCTTACCAACCCTTCCTTTTAAGCTTATTATACCACATAGCATTTTTCTGTGCAACCGACTTTTTCCTAGTGCAGCAAGGGTTGCATACCCCTGCAATCGAGTCTGTGAGATACGATTCAATACGCAATCGTAGTAAGAACAACAACCGTAATTGTGAGGTTCATATAATTTACAAAAGTGAAAATCACGGTTGTTCATGTAGGACTTCTATCCGTCTGACTTCATCATTTATATCATATTCTATAACAAGGCGGTACTCCAGTGATAATTGCCAGATATCTTCGTTGCTATCTACAACGCTTTCGGTCGGCATCCCCCACTTTTTATGCAAGTCAGTTTTCGTATAACTACCCACGATCAGATAATCCAACATATCTGCGGCATAATCTTCTCCTTTATCTTCGGCATAAACCAAAATATGCCACAGTTCATGTATACTGGCGGGATTCTTTTCACCTGTACCCCTGCTTTGCCAAAAAACAATCCCTAATGCTACTATGATGAGGACGCACATAACCAGTAATACCCGCTTTTTCATGTTATAAATTCACCTCCTGCTGTCTAATTCAGCCTTTTCTGCCTATTCGAGAATCTGAAATCCACTCCAGGCACATCTATAATTGTTAATTTATTTATCAGATTTGTGTTTTCTTAACCATTCACGCCAGAAACGACCATTTTCCCACACAAAAACCACAATGAACACCACTGAAAACAGAACAAATAGAACTTTGCCAGTAGTATTCATATCACTGGCAACAACCTGATATGTACCAACAACTGTGAATACAATAACAAGAAGGCTTAACCCGCTGGCCACAATATTCATTGGCATCTGAACACGCACCCATGTCTTTGTAATAATCATCAGTATTTTCTTCATGCTATTTTTCGCCCCCAAAGCGAGTTATCCTGTATTCTATGCTCACAAGTATAGCACAGATTTCCTTGATAGACGAATTATTTTATTCATCTGGACAAAACTGTCGCACAATGGGACTACGGGCATCTGAGACATATCCCCACTTGAATTTCGAAAACATAAGAAAAAGGCCTGAAATCTTACGATTCCAGACCTTTTTGGTGGAGTACGGGACCGGGAATCCGAACCGAAG
>CALXEN010000214.1 GCA_944387325.1 uncultured Clostridia bacterium
CGGAGCGCTGCGCTCCAGCAGGCCCAGCAGTACCAGTGGCGGAACAAGGCCATCAGCGACCTTTACGAGCCCGGGAGCGTCTTCAAACTTATAACTGCATCGGCTGCCCTGGATTCTGGAGCCATCACCCCTTCGGATACCTACTACTGCGGAAAAGCCTACAATGTGGCAGGGACCCAGTTCCACTGCGCCAACCATAAAAGTCATGGGCTGCAAAATCTGGAAACAGCCCTTCAAAACAGCTGCAACCAGAGCTTTATCCAAATTGGCCAGAGGCTGGGAAAGGAAGCCTTTACGGAATATTTTGCGGCCTTTGGACTGCGGGAGGGTACCGGAATCGACCTGCCAGGGGAGATCCGGCGCAGTGAGTATTATACCGCTGATAGGATGGGGCCGGTAGAGCTGGCCAGCTGCAGCTTTGGCCAGAGCAGCAAGATTAGCTATCTCCAGATGATCACCGCAGTCTCCGCTGTTGTGAATGGGGGAAGGCTTATGCAGCCCTACCTGGTCCAGGAGATCCGGGATGTGAATGGGAACCTCCTTCGGGAAACAGAGCCGGTGGTGAAAAATCAGGTCATCCGGCCTGAGACCAGCGAGCTTATGCGGGAAATGATGGAGGCGGTGGTACTGGAAGGAGGCGGGAAAAACGCCTATGTGGACGGGTATCGGATCGGAGGAAAGTCGGGGACCAGCCAGAAGCTGGACAGTGAAGATGAGAAAGCCCGGATCGCCAGCTTTGTGGGGGTGGCGCCCATCGATGACCCGCAGATCGCCGTTCTGATCTGCCTGGATGAGCCTCACAGCTGGTCCACCGCAGGGGGAAGCCTTTCCGCTCCGGTGGTGGCGGATGTGCTGGAGGAGAGCCTTTCCTATCTGGGATATCTTCCCCAGGAGGAGACCGCCGTAGATTCGACAGATTAAACTGTTGGAGAAAAGTATAATGGGGGACAGAAAAGGGAATCAAAGAGAGCTAAGGAGGAATCAGAGATGGGAAACGTTTTGTCCCCTAAAAATAACTTGGATTTGGAGATCAGGCTTGCCCAAACCGCCTTGAAAGGGTACTACAAGAACCCCCTGCGTGCCATCCGGGTGGAGCGGTATCTGGCCCGGAGGCACCCTGAACTGCGGGAAGAGCTGCCTGCCGGGAGTCAGTACGACTTCTGGTCGCCCCTGGATGAATCGGAGGTCTTGTTCCGTCTGCGATGGTATATCCGCAGGCTTGGCTGCACCCCCAAAGAAAAGGGAGAGGGGAAGAGAATCGCATAAAAGATATCAGGACGCCGGGAAATTTTCCCGGCATTTTTGTTCTTGTTCTGCAGGAATGTGAAATTTCCTCCCTTCCGGGAAGGAAAAGGGAATTTACTGGACAACCATAGAGAAATACTATATAATAAAACACAGTGTAATAATTTACTTACCACCCGGCCAAAACGGGGAATAAAAAATTACGAGAAATATCAGACTCTCAAAAGGAGTTGGAAATAGATTTGGAACAGATACGGGCATTGGGGCGCAAGCTAGTGCTGATGATCATTGACGGGGCGATTATTGCTGCCTCCTTTCATCTTGCCCTGAACCTGCGCTTTCAGTGGGAGATCCCTCCCGAAATCGCTGCCCGCTGGACAGAGAATGGCCCCTGGATGGTGGGCCTCTATCTGCTGGCGTTTTTGTTGGGTGGCTTATATGAGGTCATGTGGCAGTACGCCGGTGTACGTGACCTGACTCGCCTGGCCATTTTAGTAGCCATCCCCAATGCAGTGATTTTTATTATAAATGCCTGGGTCATTCACGGTATCCTTCATAATACCGTTATGTTTATCAGTGCTGTGTTGGTGTTCCTCTTTATCGGAGGGGTTCGCTTTGTCTGGCGCTGGGTCCGTTTTATCCTTTTCAGCCCTCAGAGGGAAAAGAAAGTTCCGGTCCTGATTGTCGGAGCTGGGAACGCTGCAGCCTGGGCGGTGACCCTTTGCAAGCAGAAGGAAAACTTCGGCAATCCGGTGGTCATGGTGGACGATGACCTGAAGAAGAAAAATCTTCGGGTGCAGGGCGTACCTGTCCGTGGCATCATTTCGGATGTGCCAGAGTTGGTGCGGAAATACCACGTTCAGGAGATCGTCATTGCCATTCCCACCCTGCGGGGCGAGCGTCTGCGGGAGGTGGTCAACCTCTGCACCAGCACCCGGGCCCGGGTGCGGATGCTCAATGACCCCCAACTGGTGGATAAGGACACTCTGAAAGGCCGTGCCGGTCTTCGTGAGGTAAATACCTCTGACTTCCTCTCCCGTGACGAGGTGGTGCTGGATGCGGATCGGATCCGGCAATACCTGTCCGGAAAGACCGTATTGGTCACCGGCGGCGGCGGAAGCATCGGCAGTGAGCTTTGCCGTCAGATCATTAAGTTCAATCCCAAGAATTTGCTGGTCTTCGACATCTATGAGAACTGCGCCTACGAGCTGGAGATCGAGCTGAAGCAGACCTATGGCCAGGATGTTCCCATCACCGTTCTGATCGGTTCCATCCGGGATAAGAAGCGGTTGGATGAGGTGTTCGAGACCTACCATCCCCAGGTGGTCTTCCATGCGGCGGCCCACAAACACGTTCCCCTTATGGAGATCAGCCCTGCTGAGGCGGTCAAGAACAACGTGATGGGGACAAAGAACCTGCTGGCGTCCGCCAGTGCCCATGGGGTGGAACGGTTTGTCCAGCTTTCCACCGACAAGGCGGTCAATCCCACCAATGTAATGGGCTGCACCAAACGGCTTTGTGAACTGCTGCTCCAGGCTTTTGCCAAGGGCACCGAGATGAAGTGCATGGCGGTACGGTTTGGAAACGTACTGGGAAGTCACGGCAGCGTCATTCCCTTGTTCGAGTCCCAGATCCGGAAGGGCGGCCCTGTGACCATCACCCATCCTGACATTGTACGGTATTTTATGACCATCCCCGAGGCGGCCCAGCTGGTGCTTCAGGCGGGTAGCCTGGCAGAAAGCGGAAGCATCTATGTACTGGATATGGGAGCTCCCGTCAAGATCATGGATCTGGCCAAGAAGCTGATCCGGTTCTATGGCTATGAGCCCGGTGTGGACATGGATATAGTGGTCACCGGTCTGCGTCCCGGCGAGAAGCTGTTTGAGGAGCTTATGCTGGATGCTGAACAGGAAAAGATGCAGAAGACCGCCCACAATAAGATTTTTGTGGCACCCCCCAGTGAGATCGATGTAGGGAAGTTCTATGAGCAGCTGAACGAACTGAATGAAGCTGCCGAGCATAATGATGAAGGCGTGGTCCGGTGTCTGGAAAAGATGGTGCCTACCTACCATCCTAACCGGAAGATGCTTCAGGATAAGTAAGGGAGGAGACCCGGTATGTATCGCAACGGGATCAAGCGTTTGTTGGATTTTATCCTCAGCCTGGCGGGTTCTATCCTTCTCTCACCTTTGATGCTGGTTCTCTCTGTCTGGATCAAGCTGGACTCCCCGGGACCGGTGCTCTTCCGGCAAAAGCGGGTAGGGATCCATAAGACCCATTTCAATATCCTGAAATTCCGTACCATGAAGGCGGACACCCCCCACGATGTCCCTACCCATATGCTGAAAAACCCGGACAGCTATATTACAAAAAGCGGCGCATTTCTCCGGAAAACTAGTTTGGATGAGCTGCCCCAGATTTGGAATATCTTGGCCGGGCAGATGAGCATCGTCGGCCCCCGACCTGCTTTATATAATCAGTATGACCTGATTGAGGAGCGGGACAAATACGGTGCCAATGATGTGCGGCCCGGTCTCACCGGTTTGGCCCAGGTCAACGGTCGTGACGAGCTGGAAATCGCCGAAAAGGCAAGGCTGGATGGGGAGTATGTCAAACATCTGACCTTTGCTATGGACCTGCGCTGCTTCTTCAAGACCATCGGATATGTCTTTCATCGGGAAGGCGTGGTAGAGGGCGGAACCGGCGCCCTTCAGAAAAACCAAGAGAAAAGAAAAGACTAAATACCCGCCTCCCGGCGTACACTGTTTACAGGAACTGCCGGGGGTGAGGCTATGGAAGAGAAAACCCGCAATACTCTGCGGCAGATCCTTACCGGGAAAGGTCTTCCCGATTTGGATCTGCCTTTTTTGATTTTAATACTGATATTGGTCTGCTTTGGCTTGGTCATGCTTTTCAGCGCCAGCTATGCCGTTGCTATGTACCGGAGAGGAGATCCCTATGCCTATGTAGGTCCTCAGCTTCTTTATGCGCTGGTAGGTCTGGCAGCTATGATCATCGCCAGCCGGGTGGACTATCATCTCTACCATAAGCTGGCCTGGCCGCTTTTTGCCCTCTCCCTGGTGCTTCTGACGGTGGTCCTCTTTATGCCGGAATACAACGGCTGCAAACGATGGATCGTCCTGCCGGGGCTTGGGACCCTCCAGCCCAGCGAGATCGCCAAATTTAGCGTCATTCTTCTCTTCAGCCACATTATCAGTCTGAATCATGGTCGGATGAAAAGCTTCTCGGTGGGAGTGCTGCCCTTTGGATTGATCCTGGCTACGGTAGCTGTCCTCATGCTCCTGGAACCCCATCTCAGCGGTACCCTTTTAATTATAGGGATCGGGGCGGTCCTGATGTTTGTAGGGGGAACAGGCTTAAAATGGTTTGGGCTTGCAGCGGGAGGTGCGGCTGCTGCTATTGCCGAGGCAGTGATCTTTCTGCCTGACCTGGTGCCCTATGCGGCCAACCGGCTGGAAAGCTGGCTTGATCCTTTTGCAGACCCATTGGGAAAAGGCCATCAGACCATCCAAAGCCTCTATGCCATTGGGGCGGGAGGGGCCGCAGGGCTAGGGCTTGGGAACAGCCGCCAGAAATATCTCTATGTGCCGGAACCTCAAAATGATTTTATCTTTTCCATCCTGTGTGAAGAGCTGGGGTTTGTGGGGGCAATGATTGTGCTGGGCCTTTTTCTGGCGCTTTTACTTCGGGGATTGATCATCGCTACTCATGCGGCTGATAAATTCGGCGCCCTGCTCTGTGTGGGGTTTGTGGTCCAGGTGGTGATGCAGGCGGTGCTCAACGTGGCAGTGGTCACCAACACCATCCCCAATACCGGCATCAGCCTGCCATTTTTCAGCAGTGGTGGTACCAGCCTTATGATGCTCCTGGGGGAGATGGGGATCGTGTTGTCGGTGAGCAGGCAGGGAAATCAGGGAAAATTGTAAACAGATATGGCCTTTCCGTCCGGGAAGGCTATTTTTTTGAAAAATTCACACTCCATTCATTGGCTTCATGCAGAAAAAATGGTATACTACCATTTAAATGCGTCACTTTGCGTAGCTGTAAAGTGATACAGCTTTGCACAATCAAAGGAACACAACTATGGTAAAATTCAGCGTAAAAAAGCCTTATACAGTGCTTGTGGCCATGATTATGGTGCTGGTACTGGGGTTTGTCAGTTTCACCGGTATGCAGACGGAACTTCTGCCGGATATCAGCCTGCCCTATTTGGTGGTGGTCACTACATACCCCGGCGCCAGTCCGGAAAAGGTGGAGGGGTCGGTGACCCAGCCTATGGAATCCGCTCTGGGGACCGTAAACGGAGTGGAGAATGTTACCAGCACCAGCGCAGAAAATTACAGTATGGTCATGCTGGAATTTGTGGATGACACCAATATGGACTCTGCCATGGTCAAGGTATCCAGCGAGATCGACCAGATCTCCGCAGGTTTGCCGGATCTCTGCGGCACCCCCATCATCATGGAAGTAAGCATGGACATGATGGCCACCATGTACCTCAGTGTGGACTATGAGGGAATGGACCAATATCAGCTTACCGAGTTCGTGGAAGATACCGTCCAGCCCTACCTGGAACGTCAGGAGGGGGTGGCCAGCGTTTCGGCCACCGGAATGGTGGAGAAAACGGTAGAGATCCGGCTGGATCAATCCCTTATTGATGAAGTGAATGACAAACTCCTGGTGCAGGTCAGCAGCAAGCTGGCCGAGGCTAAACGGGAACTGTCAGACGCCCAAAAGGAAGTAGACGATGGTCTTGCAGCCCTGGAAGAGGGGCAGGAGCAGCTCACTAGTGGTCAGAATCAGCTCACGGATCAGCAGCATAATATTGGAGACTCCCTGGGGGACGCCATTGGGGAAGTCAATGACAATCTGCCGGCAATGGTCCAGATGCTCCGTCAGGCAGCCCAGACGCAGCAGGCCCAGTCGGCAGCGCTCCAGCCCCAGCTGAATCAGGCCAAGCAGCGCCTGGAGCAGCTCACTGCCCAGCAGACTCAGGCCAGAGCCGCTTTGGGAATCACACCTCAAGAGGAAGAGACACTGGTGGTAGGAGCGGCTGACCGGTTTCAGACCTATCTGCCAGATCTAACCCTGGAAAACGCTCCCAAAAGCAAGGCGGACGCCCTGGCCAACCAGGGGGCCAAGCTGGCCTGGGCCAAGGAACAAACCGCTTCGGCGATTTCCGCCATAGAAGGCCTCTACCCGGATATTGCCGGTGCTGGTGAGTCGCTTCTGCAGGAGGAAGTGGATAAAGCCCAGTTGACCCTTGACCAGCTGAAGGAAGGCGGAACGGCAAGTACGGAGGAGATCCAGTCTGCCGAGGCCGCACTGGAGGCAGCACAGAAAAAATACACAGCCTGGGTAGACTACCAGGCATTTAAGAGAGTCCAAGACATTACAGCCGTGTGGGATCTGGATCTCCAGGTCCAGACCACCGCCCAGTCGGTCTCCACCTTGGAGCAGCAGCTGGCCCAGATTCAGGCAGCAGCCGCACAGCTGAACAGCCAGGCCGATAATCTGGAGAAGGGCGGCGATTTGGATGAGGACCTGGGAGAAATGGCATCCCAGTTGCTCCTCAGCGGCAGTCAGGCGCAGATCAGCCTGGGGCAGCATGAACTGGATGTGGCGGAATCCCAGCTGGAATCTGCCAAGTCCCAGCTGGAGACTGCCTGGGACCAGTATTATGAGGCCCGGGAGGAGGCGTTGAACAGCGCAAACCTGGACCAGCTTCTGAACATGACCACCATCAGCGGCATCATCACGGCCCAAAATTTTGATATGCCTGCCGGGTATATCACCCAGGGAGAGGACCAGTTCCTGGTCAAGGTAGGAGATGCCTACGAGACGGTGGAAGGGGTAGAGAATACCCTCCTCTGCACTTTGGACGGGATAGGAGATGTACGGATCGGGGATGTGGCTCAGGTTACCCTTCTGGATAACACGGAGGAGAGCTACGCCAAGGTAAACGGAAATGAGGCTGTCATCCTTTCCATCTTTAAATCCAGCACGGCAGGGACCAGTGAGGTTTCGGAAAACTGCCTGGAAGCCATGAAATACCTGGAAGAGCAGTATCCCGGTCTGCGGCTGACCACCCTCATGAACCAGGGGGATTATATCAGCCTGGTGGTGGACAATGTGCTGTCCAGTCTCGTTCAGGGGGCAATTCTGGCCATCCTGGTTTTAGCAATCTTCCTGAAAGATTTCCGCCCCACCGCCGTGGTGGCTTTGAGTATTCCGCTTAGCGTCCTCACCGCCATTGTCCTCATGTATTTTACGGACATCAATCTGAACATCATCAGTCTGAGTGGCCTGGCCCTGGGCATTGGGATGCTGGTGGACAACTCCATCGTGGTCATTGAGAATATCTACCGTCTGCGAAGCAAGGGAGTGCCTGCGGCCCGGGCAGCCGTGCAGGGAGCCAAGCAGGTCACCGGGGCCATTGTGGCATCCACCATCACCACCGTCTGCGTCTTCCTGCCTCTGGTATTCACTTCCGGGCTTACCCGGGAACTGCTTCAGGATATGGCACTCACCATAGCCTACAGCCTGCTGGCCAGTCTGGCGGTGGCACTGACTGTGGTCCCCGCCATGTCCAGCACCGTCCTGAAAAACTGCAAGGAGAAAAAGCATCCCTGGTTTGACCGGATGACCTATCATTATTCCAAGATCCTGCTGTTCTGCCTTCGGAGAAAGGTAGTGCCCCTGGGAATCTCCCTGGTGTTGCTTCTCTTCTCCATTTGGCAGGTGACCCGCATCGGAATGGTCCTTATCCCGGAAATGGGGTCCAATCAGGTCACCGTCACCGTGACCATGCCGGAAGAAAACTCTGACCAGCAATCCAAGGAGACTGCCGACCGGCTGGTGGAGCAGCTGGTCCAGGTGGACGGCGTGGATACTGTGGGCATCATGAACTCCAGCAGCACTGCCAGCCTGCTGGGAGGCCTGGGGGGCACCGGCGAGGCCAGCTTTGCCAGCTTCAGCTGCTTTGTGACTCTGGATGAGGAAGGGGAGAACCGACCGGATCTGGTGACCGAGAAGATGGAGGAGGCTGTGGCCGGCCTGGACTGTGAAGTAACTTTCAACAGCTCCATGGATATGAGCAGCCTGATGAGCAGCGGTCTCCAAATCGATATTTATGGGGATGATCTGGATACCCTTCTCTCCATCAGTCAGGATGTAATGGAGATCATAGACCAGGTGGAAGGCTTCCAGGAGATCAGCAACGGACAGGAGGAAGGCGCAGAAGAGGTGCGGGTCTCGGTCAACAAGGACGAGGCCATGCGGCTGGGCCTGACGGTGGCCCAGATATACAGCGAGCTTTCCTCCGCCATGACCACCTCCACTACCTCCACCACCCTGACAGTAGGGGAGGAGGAGATCGACGTGGTCATTGTGGATGAGACCCAGGAGCTCACCCTGGACAATCTGATGGACTACCAGTTCCAGACCTCCACCGTAAACGAAGACGGGGAGACGGTGAACGAGACCCACGCCCTGCGGGAGTTTGCCACCATCAGCAATGGACAGGGTGTCGCCAGCATTTCCCGGGTAAACCAGGCCCGCACGTTCTCGGTCACGGCGCTGCCGGAGGAAGGATACAATACCACTCTTCTGACCCGGGAACTGGAGAGCTTGCTGGACCAGTACACGCTCCCGGACGGCTATTCCCTGGAGATTGCCGGCGAATCCAGCATGGTAAATGACATGGTGATCCAGATGCTCAAAATGATCGGACTGGCCCTCATCTTTATTTACCTGGTCATGGTAGCCCAGTTCCAGAGTCTGCTGTCTCCCTTTATCGTCATCTTCACCATTCCGCTGGCCTTCACCGGCGGCCTGCTGGCCATTCTGGTTTCGGGGGATCTGATCAGTCTTATGTCTCTCATGGGCTTCCTGCTGCTGGCCGGCGTGGTAGTAAACAATGGTATCGTCTATGTGGACTACACCAACCAGCTTCGGATCGCCGGGATGGAAAAGCGGGATGCCTTGGTCGCCACGGGTGTGACCCGGATGCGCCCCATCTTCATGACAGCCCTCACCACCATCCTTTCCATGAGCGTCATGGCGCTCTCCACCGACGCCACCGCAGCCATGAGCCGTGGAATGGCCATCGTGGTCATCGGCGGACTTCTCTATGCCACCTTCATGACCCTCTTCATTGTCCCTGTCATGTATGACATCTTCTTCCGCCGGAAGGAAATGAAGGAGATTGACATCGGCGAAGACCTGGAGGACGAGGTGGACGAGGCCGCCGAGTTCGCCAAAACCATGGGCCACTGGGAGGAAACCTATTTCGACGATGGGAAGAGCAAATAAATTATGAATAAATCATCTAAAATTGCCAAATAAAAATCAACAAATTTTAAGAATAAATGTTGTGCGACTTGACGAAACAGTTTTTTTCTGCTATAATTGAACCGTTGCGTGGATGGATTCTGTGCCCAAGGAATACCTTTGGGCCGGAGGTTTTTCACGAGAACCATTGAATTTCAATTTGCAGAAAAGCACCAAGGCATAACCAATTCTAAAAGGAGAAGATGATTTATGGCTACTAAGAAGACTCAGCAGACCGTGATTTCCGCAGATAAGTTTTATACTATCTCTGCCTCCAACGGCCGTGTGATCGAGGTCGCTGACTACAACACCGACAATGGCGCTGCTATCCAGCTGTGGGATAACATGGGCGCCGAGTGGCAGCAGTGGAAGTTCAACCGTGCCGGCGACGGCATCTACCAGATCGAGAACCGGTTCACCGGCAAGATGCTGGACCTGATGCAGGGCGGCACCGGTGACGGCACCTGGCTCCATCAGTGGGAGGGTGGCAACGGCTCCTCTCAGCTGTGGGCTGTGGAATTCACCAACGACGGCCGTGCCAAGATCAAGTCTCATATGGCTGGCAAGTGCGTGGACGTTGTGGGCATGAGCACCGAGAACGGCGCCCGGATCCAGATCTGGAGCGACGTGGACGGTGAGAACCAGATCTGGACCCTCACCGAGGTTGCAGAGAAGAAGGCCCGTGCTCCCCGGAAGGCTCCCGCCAAGAAGGCCGCTTCCGAGGAAAAGGCTGTGAAGTCCCCTGCCAAGAAGGCTGCCGCCAAGACTGAGACCAAAGCTGCCGTGGAGGCTCCCAAGGCTGAGGAAATGGCAGAGAAAGCTCCCGCAAAGCGGACCTGCAAGCGGACCGCTGCCCCCAAGGCCGCCGCTGCCAAGACCGAGACCAAGGCTGCTGCCGAGGCTCCCAAGACTGAGAAGGCTCCCGCCAAGAAGACTTCTGCCAAGAAGGCCAGCAAGTAATTCTTTGTAAATTGTGAAAAAGCGCTGTGTACCGGTTTATCCCGGAACACGGCGCTTTTTGTTGTTCTGGGACAGCCTGTTCTACCAGGCGGCCCTCCGGTCATATCCTGTTACCATGGAGGGGAGTGTCATGCACGATCTGTACGGTCGTATTCGGCAGCGGCTGCCAGGGGAGATTCGGAACGTCTTGCCCGCAGAGGGGAACGGGATCCAGGAGGTGCGCCTTATACAGGGAGCGCCCGTGGCAGGCATCGTTTCAGGGCAACAGGTATGTTGGGGCAAAAAGCCAATGACCGCCCAGGCAATAGAGGAATCCCTCTATTGCCTTTGCGACCACGCAGTTCCGGCCTACGAAAGCCAACTGGCCCAAGGATACTTTACGGCAGAGGGATGCCGGGTGGGCGTGTCCGGGCAACTTCGGTACCAGGAAGGAACCATCCGGGGGTTCAGCAGGATCCAAGGGCTGAACATCCGGATCCCATACCAGAGAGCCGTTGCCCTGCCGGCCCAGGTGGTCCGGTACATAGAGGAAAAAGCGACTGACGGGATTCTGGTGGCCGGGCCGCCGGGCAGCGGCAAAAC
>CALXEN010000215.1 GCA_944387325.1 uncultured Clostridia bacterium
TGATGGAGCGCCGCAGCGGCAAGATCATCAACATCTGCTCCATGATGAGCGAGTTCGGCCGTGAGACCGTTTCCGCTTACGCTGCTGCCAAGGGCGGCCTGAAGATGCTGACCAAGAACATTGCTTCCGAGTACGGCCAGTACAACATTCAGTGCAACGGCATTGGGCCTGGCTACATTGCCACTCCCCAGACCGCTCCCCTCCGTGAGCCCCAGGCTGACGGCAGCAAGCATCCCTTTGATCAGTTCATCGTTGGCCGCACCCCCGCCGCCCGCTGGGGCGAAGCCGATGACCTGGGCGGGCCCGCTGTCTTCCTGGCCTCCTCCGCCTCTGACTTTGTCAACGGCCTAATCCTGTATGTGGACGGCGGTATTGCTGCCTACATCGGCAAGCAGCCCTGAGCGCTGACGCTGCAATCCCCATAAACCTTATTGCCCCGCCCCGGAAATCGTTCCGGGGCGGGGCTTTCTCGTCCTCGTACAAAAACAGCCCCCGGTTCACTCTGAACCGGGGGCTGTCCCACTTACAGATTATTCCTTTTCCATGGTGATGGACCAGGTGCAGGTCCAGTATTCACCGGGGGCCAGCACCTCGTGCTTGCCTTCCTCGTTCAGGCTGTTGGGCCAGCCGTTCCAGGGCTCCATGCAGACGAAGGTCTCGGCGTCCTGCTGCCAGAGCACGGCGTTGGTGAAGGCGTCATCGAAGCCTACGGTCACCTTGTGGCCATTCCCCTTGTCGGTAAAGATCATGGGGCTGGTGACCCCGGTGAGCTGCCGCACCGAGCTGTCGGCGCCTTCCTGGCGGGTGAGGGTGATCTTGGCGGGAGCAGCGGGCTGGGGAGCCTTGGGGTCCTGGCCGCAAGTCTTGGCCTGGATGTCAAAATCCACATTTTCCAGCTTGGAGGCGGCAAAGTAGGGGTGGAAGCCCAGGCTAAAAGGCATATCCTCCTCCCCGTTGTTCCCCACGGTGGTGGTGATGATAACGGTGTTCCCTACCAGGTTGTAGGTGACGGACAGGTCAAAATCGAAGGGATAGAGGAACTTGGCCAGGGCAGGGGGCGCCAGGGTCAGGGTAACACCTTCCCCGGTGATTTCCTCTACATCCCAGGGCAGAAGATCCGCAAAGCCGTGGTTCTCCATGGGATAGGCCTTCCCGTCAAAGATGTGGACCCCGTTGTCAGGGGTGCCGCAGTTGGGGAAGAGGATGGGCACCCCGCACCGGGGCCGCTCCACCAAATTGAAGTTGGGCTTCCGCAGCCAGCTGAATTCCTCCCCGTCCAGGGTCATGCTGGTGATCATCCCCCCCTTGGAAGGGGTAATGGTGACCGCCGCATTCTCATCCTTCATGACAATCTGGGGGTAGCAGGCGCCACCCTCCTGATAAACTTGTTCGGTAATGATTGCCATAGCAGTTATCCTCCTTGTTATAACTTCATCGGCCGCTTTCCCGCCCGGAGAACGCCCGAGGGGGCTGGCCGAACTGCTGCTTGAATGCCCGGTAAAAGTTGGCGTAATCCCCAAAGCCGCACCGCTGGCAGGCCTCCGAGGGGGATATGCCCTGAGCCAGCAGCTGCCGGGCTTCCATCAGCCGCTTCTGCTGGAGATACCGGAAAAGGGAGATCCCGGTCCTCTGGCTGAAGAGGTGGCTGAGATAGTATTTGCTGACATAGAATACCCCCGCCAGCTGTTCCAGGGTAAGGGTTTCCCCGTAATGCTCCTCGATGTAATCCAGCACCATGGGGATCAGGTCCCCGCCCCCGGCTGGGTGCCGTCTGGCATCTGCCGCCCGGCTGGCCCAGACCAGGATAAGCCCCAGGAGATACTCCCGGGCCCGCTGGGCGTGGGCCGCCTGGCTGCTCTCCTCCCCTGCCAGTAGGCCGAAGAGAAGCCCCATCTGGTTTTCCCCTTCGGGGGGCACCCGGAGGAGGGAGGGTTCCCCGGGCAGTTCCAGGTGGATCTTCCCTGCTGCCTCCTCCATCAGGTCGGGGCTGAGAAAGAGCTGGTACCACTGGCTGCCGGTCTCAAACTCCAGCTCCGGCGGACTGCCGGGGGGAGTCAGCAGCAGCTGGCCCCGGGAGAGGGTGGCCGCCAGGGCGGGGCTGGTCACCCGTCCCCAACCGGTGACCGGGAGACAGATCTGCCACCGGTCCTCCAGTTCCATGGGGCGGGCAGGGCTTTCCAGGTGAAAAAGCCAGAGCCCTTCCTGCTTTTCCATGACGATTACAGAACCACCCCATCCTTGAAGATGGAGATCTCCCGGAATCCCTTTTCCTCGGCCTTGGTCTTTTTGCCGCTGGCCACCTCAATGACCAGGTCCAGCAGCCGTTTGCCGGCCTCCTCCAAAGGCTCCCCGTCCGCCACGGTCCCGGCGTTGAAATCGATCCAGCCCGCCTTTTTCTGGGCCAGCTGGGTGTTGGTGGCGATCTTCAGGGTGGGAGCGGGCGCTCCGAAGGGGGTGCCCCGTCCGGTAGTGAAAAGGATAAGATGAGCGCCGGCGGCGGTCATGGCGGTGGCGGAGACCAGGTCGTTGCCGGGGCCGTAAAGCATATTCAGGCCCTTGGTGACCACCGGATCCCCGTATCCGATCACATCCATAATGGGGGCGGTGCCGCCCTTCTGGACACAGCCGCAGCTCTTGTCCTCCAGGGTGGTGATGCCGCCCTGCTTGTTGCCGGGGCTGGGGTTGTCGTAAACCACCTCATTGTGGCTGATAAAGTAGTTTTTGAAACCGTTGATCATGTTGACGGCCTTCTGGAACACCTCCTCATTGACACAGCGGTCCATGAGGAAGCCCTCGGCCCCGAACATCTCGGGCACCTCGGTGAGGACGGTGGAGCCGCCCCGGGCCCCCAGCATATCGCTGAACCGGCCCACGGTGGGGTTGGCGGTGATGCCGGACAGGCCGTCGGACCCGCCGCACTTCATCCCTACCACCAGCTCGCTCACCGGGATGGGCTGGCGGTGGAACTGGCCTGCAAAGGCAGCGCACTCCTCCAGCAGTTTCCGTCCTGCGGCGAACTCGTCCTCCACCTCCTGGCAGGTGAGGAACTTCACCCGGTCCGGGTCATATTCTCCCAGCTCGGCCAGGAACTGCTCATGGGTAAGGTTCTCGCAGCCCAGGCTCAGGACCAGCACAGCACCGGCGTTGGGATGGCGGGTCAGGGCGGCCAGGAGCTTCCGGGTCTGGGCATGGTCATGGCCGGTCTGGCTGCACCCGAAGGGATGGGTAAAGGTGTAGAGCCCTTCAACGGTGCCGGTGACCAGATCCTGGTTGTCGGCCACCATCTTCTTGGCAATGTCGTTGACACAGCCCACGGTGGGGATGATCCAGATCTCGTTCCGGATGGCGGCCCGGCCGTCCTTCCGGAGGAAGCCCTGGAAGGTCTCCGGCTCCACCTTTTCCGGAAAGGTGAGATTGGGATGGTAGCAGTATTCCATCTCCCCTTCCAGGTTGGTCTTTACGTTGTGGGTGTGCATCCAGGTGCCGGGCTGTACATCCGCCAGGGCGTGGCCGATGGGAAACCCGTACTTGACGATATTTTCACCCTGGGCAATGGTCTTGATGGACATCTTGTGGCCCTGGGGCACATCCTCCAGGGCGGTGACCTGGAGGTCTCCCGCCTGAATCACCTCTCCCTTTGCAATGGGATGGAGGGCCACTACCACATTGTCCAGGGGACTGATCTGAATGGTTTTCATGGGTATCTCTCTCCTTCTTCTGAAAAGACAGGCGGGCCGGACGCTCCGGCCCGCCTGGGTTGGGGTACGATTACAGAACGGAGGCGTAGGCAGCCTCGGCGCCCTGGGTGCGGATCAGCTCCAGATCGGCCAGGACCTGGGCCTCCAGGCCGGGGATCTGGGTGAGATCCTGGTCCCACATCTGGGTGTTGGACAGGACTGCCTTCACCAGATCGGCGGCGGAGTCATCCTTGTGGGCGTAGTAGAACTCCAGAGCCCACCGGTCATCGCTGACGGTATAGGTGTTCCCCTTGGGCCGCTTGCAGACCAGGCCAGCATCGGTGAGTTCCTGGATGTCGTTGCTGTAAAAGGCAATGTAGGCGGCCAGGCTCATGGTCAGGCAGGGAGGCAGCTGGCCCTTCTCCTTGATGTACTCCAGGAAGGAAGGCATATTCCGGGCCTTCCACTTGGAGGTGGAATTGAGAGAGATGCTCATGAGCTCGTGGTTCACAAAGGGGTTGTTGAACCGGTCCTGGACGGCGGCGGCAAAGTTCATGAGATCCTCCTTGTCCAGGGGCAGGGTGGGGATCACCTCGTCATAGAGCATCTTGTTCATGAAGCCCTTGATGGTCTCGTTGTTCATGCAGTCCCGGACAATATCCTGACCGGCCAGGTATGCGCCCAGCACAAAGCCGGTGTGAGCGCCGTTGAGGATCCGGACCTTCCGCTTCTTGTAGGGGCTCATATCGGGGGTAACAAAGACCTTGTCCTCGATGCCGGCCTTCCGGAAGGGCAGCTTGTCGCTGAGCCAGTCGGGTCCTTCAATGACCCAGACACCGAACACTTCGCCCACGTCCAGGAGAGGATCGGCGTAGCCGTGCTTCTCTTCCAGGGCAGCCACTTCCTGGGGGTCACGGATTCGGCCGGGGACGATCCGGTCTACCAGAGAGCCGCAGAAGGTGCAGTCCTCGTTCACATACTTCTTGAAGCCTTCTTCCAGGCCCCACTGGTCAATGTACTGGTTGACGCAGTTGAGCAGTTCCTTGCCGTTGTTGTCAATCAGCTCGCAGGCCAGCATGATGATGCCGGGCTTGCCGGCTTTGAACCGGTTGTAGAGCACCTGGGTCAGCTTGGCGGGGAAGCTGCTGGGAGGGCAGTCGTCCTTCTGGCAGGCGGGATCATAAACGATGCCGGCCTCGGTAGTGTTGGAGACAATGATCTCCAGGTCGTCGCTGACGGCCACCTCCATCATGGCCTTGTAATCCTCGGCCTCGTAGGGGTTGAGACAACGGCTCACAGAGCTGATGACCCGCATATCATCTACCTTCTGGCCCTTCTCGCTGCCACGAAGGTAGAGGGTGTACAGGCCTTCCTGCTGGTTGATCATCTTGGCCAGACCAGGAGCGATGGGCTGAACCAAAACGCACTTTCCGTTCCAATCAGCCTTCTCGTTGGCCAGGTCAAACCAATAATCCACAAAGGCACGCAGGAAATTTCCCTCCCCAAACTGCAGCACCTTCTCCGGGGCGCTCTTCTTGATGTACCCCTTGTAGCCGGACTGTTCCAGCACCTTGTAGTTCAACGTTTCCATGGGTGTTCATTCTCCTTCATTCTGAAAATTTCAAGGCACAGAGGCACCTTTGGGACCGGATCTGCCAATGGCCGCAATGCCCTATGCTGTACTAGTTTCATAATAAAACCTTTTAAAATGCCTGTCAACGGGATTGGTCCCACTCTGTTTTGTTGCCCAAAGTTCCGGTCTTTTTTTGAACAAATCGCACAATGCCATTCCAGCCCGCATCTGCAAAACGTACTTTTTTTGTCATGTTGCCCAATTCCCTTTTTCCCTTTTGACCCTTTTGCCGAATTGAAAAAACTGCGTGAAAGCGGGTTGTTTGCGGTCTTGTTTTCTAGTATAATAGACTTAATTAGGGAATGTATTTTCCCAGAATCTTCGGAAAAAAAGGAGCTGTGAACATGAAAGCTTTTATGGACAAGGATTTCCTGCTGGAGACCGAAACCGCTAAGCATCTCTATCACGATTATGCAGCTGATATGCCCATCTGCGACTACCACTGCCACATTCCTCCCAAAGAGATCTATGAGGACCGCCGGTTTGAAAACATCTGCCAGGTATGGCTGGGCGGCCACCAGGTGCTGGAGGACGGCAGCGACTACTACTTCGGCGACCACTACAAGTGGCGTCTCATGCGGTCCAACGGCGTGCCCGAGAAGTACATCACCGGGGACGAGCCCGACCGGGAGCGGTTCCAGAAGTTTGCCGAGACCCTGGAAATGTCCATCGGCAACCCCATCTATACCTGGTGCCATCTGGAGCTGAAGAAGTTCTTCGGATATGACGGAGTTCTGAACGGAGACACCGCCGAGGAGGTCTGGAATCTCTGCAATGACAAGCTCCAGCATGACCCTAACACCACCGTCCGTGGCCTGATCCGCCAGAGCAAGGTGGCCTTCATCGGCACCACCGACGATCCCATCGATTCCCTGGAATGGCACCAGAAGATCAAGGACGATCCCACCATCGACTTTGTGGTGGCTCCCTCCTATCGTCCCGACAAGGCCCTGAACATTCTGAAGCCCGGCTTTGCCGAGTACATCCACAAGCTGGAGAAGGTGGTTGGCAAGGAGTTTGCCTGCGTCAACTGTGTGGTGGACGCCCTGGACGAGCGGCTCCAGTTCTTTGTAAAGATGGGCTGCCGTGCCTCTGACCACGGCCTGGACTACATCCCCTACAACCCCGTTTCCGCCCAGGAGGCCACTGCCGCCTTCAAGAAGGCCATGGCCGGCGAGCCCCTGACCAAGGAGGAAGGGGACGGCTACACCACCTACGTGCTGGTCCAGCTGGGCAAGCTGTACGCCAAGTATGACGTGGCCATGCAGATCCATTACAGCTGCCTGCGGAACGTGAACGTTCCCCTGTACAAGAAGCTGGGCCCCGACACCGGTCTGGACATGATCGCTGTCACCGATTGCAGCGCCACCCTCAGCGGCCTGCTCAGCGCCCTCACTGAGGCCGGCGCCTGCCCCAAGACCATTCTGTACAGCCTGAACCCCTCCGATTTTGATATGCTGGGCACCCTCATGGGACCCTTCCAGACCGACGTGACCCCCGGCCTCATCCAGCTGGGAAGCGCCTGGTGGTTCTGCGACACCAACGACGGGATGAACCAGCAGATGAAGACCCTGGCCCGCCTGGGCGTCATTGGTAACTTTGTGGGGATGCTCACCGACAGCCGCAGCTTCCTGAGCTACACCCGGCATGAGCTGTTCCGCCGCCTTATGTGCAACCTCATCGGCAACTGGGTGGAAAATGGCGAGTACCCCAACGACGACAAGGCCCTGGAGAAGCTGGTCAAGGGGATCAGCTTCGACAACGCCAAGCGGTACTTCCACCTGTAATTCCCTGCCATCCGGTTTGAATCTGTCATAACGAGAATCCCCCGGGACCTATGGTCCCGGGGGATTCCTTTTTGTGTATGGTCAGAAAATCAGGTCAGGTCCTCGCCGTCAGAGGCAATAACCTTCTTGTACCAGTAGAAGCTGTCCTTCCGGCTCCGCTTCAGGGTGCCGTTGCCCACGTCGTCCCGGTCCACATAGACGAAGCCATACCGCTTCTTCATCTCACCGGTGCCGGCGGAAACCAGGTCAATGCACCCCCACATGGTGTAGCCCATGAGGGGGATGCCGTCCAGGTTGATGGCGTCCCGCATGGAGGCAATATTGGCCTGGAGGTACTTGATCCGGTAATCGTCATGGACGGAGCCGTCCTCCTCCATCTTGTCATCCCAGCCGATGCCGTTCTCCACGATCCAGAGGGGCTTGCGGTACCGGTCATAGAGGGTGTTCAGAGCCAGCCGCAGGCAGTGGGGGTCGGTGGCCCAACCCCAGGCGTTTGTCTCCAGATAGGGGTTCTTGATTCCCATCATCAGGTTGCCTTCCCCGGCCTCCCCCTGATGGGTGGTCTGGCAGCTGGAGCCATAGCAGGAGAAGCTGAGGAAGTCGGCGCTGTAATTTTTGATCAGCTCATAATCCTCCGGGCATTCCTCCAGGACGATCCCCTGCCGCTCGTACTCCTTCAGGATGTAGTTGGGATAGTAACCGCCGGTCTGGACGTCGCCGTAGAAGAGGGTGCCATGCTGGGCTTCCATCACCTTCAGCTGGTCAGCGGGGTCACAGGTGTAGGCATAGGTGGGCTGGTAAGCCAGCATCTGCCCTACCTTGATCTCGGGATCGATCTCATGGGCCGCCTTTACGGCCAGAGCACTGGCCACAAACTGGTTGTGGGCGCCCTGGGCACGGGTCTGGGGAGTGCTTTCGGTCATGCCGCCGGCCATGAAAGGGCAGAAGCTCATCATGTTGATCTCGTTGAAGGTGAGGTAATACTTCACCTTTCCCTTGTACCGGGCAAAGGCGGTCCTGGCATACTTCTCAAAGAGGGGGATGCAGGCCCGGTTCTTCCAGCCGCCGTATTTGATGGTCAGGCCGATGGGAGTCTCGTAGTGGGACAGGGTGACCAGGGGCTCGATGCCGTACTTCTTGCACTCGTCAAAGACCTCATCGTAGAAGGCCAGACCAGCCTCGCAGGGCTCTGCGTCATCCCCGTTGGGGAAGATCCGGGCCCAGTTCATGGACAGCCGGAAGGTCTTGAATCCCATCTCTCCCATAAGGGCGATGTCCTCCTTGAAGTGATGGTAGAAGTCGGTGGCGGTGTGGCTGGGATAGTACTCGCCCTCAATGACGGCGGGAATGACCCCCTCCGGGAACTCCATGGGCGCCCCGAAACCGGTGCCGGTGCTCCCGGTCTCCCCGGTCTTGGGATTGATGTAGGTGATGCGGCGGGGCACGGTATGGGCGCCAGCGGTCATGACATCGCTGGTGTTGACCCCTTTGCCTCCGTCGGCAAAGCCGCCCTCATACTGGTTGGCGGCGGTGGCGCCGCCCCACAAAAAGTCCTTGGGGAATTTCATAGCAGTTTGCTCCTTTCCAGGGGGGTTATCCCTGTTCTTTTTCATCGTACAGCCGGTCGGCCAGCTGGAAGATGGCCTTGCAGTTCTGAAGGCCGTAGTCCTGGGGGGCCATGGCTTCTACCGGGATTTTCACCTTTTCCTTCATCTCTTTGATCTTGAACCGGACCTGGGGCCCCACCAGGATGACGTCATATTCAGGCCAGCGGCGCTCATAGCCCCCCACCCCGCAGGCATCGATCTTCAGATCGACGCCCTGCTCGGCGGCGTACTTTTCCATCTTCCGCATGAGGAGCCCGGTGGACATTCCCCCGGCGCAGACAAAGAGGATCTTATATTCTGTTCTCTTCATTTCCGGCTCTCCCAGGACACATCCTCCCCGTTGGTGGCGATGACCTTCTTGTACCAGTAGAAGCTGTCCTTCCGGCTCCGGGCCAGGGTGCCCTGGAGGTTGTCGTCCAGATCCACATAGATGAAGCCGTACCGCTTCCGCATTTCCCCGGTGCCGGCGGAGACCAGATCAATGCAGCCCCAGGTGGTGTAGGCGATCAGGTCCACCCCGTCCTCGATGGCCTGGGCCATGGCATCCACATGCTGGGCCAGGTAGTCGATCCGGTAGTCGTCATGGATGGAGCCGTCGGCTTCCACCGTGTCGATGGCGCCCAGGCCGTTCTCCACCACCATGAGGGGAATCTCATACCGGCTGTACAGGGTGTTCAGCATGAAGCGCAGGCCGTCCGGGTCGGTGCTCCAGCCCCACTCGCTGTACTTCAGGTAGGGATTCTTGGCTCCCAGGGTCAGGTTGCCGCTGCCGGCGGCGTCCTTGAAGTCATGGGTGGTGGTGCAGCTGGTGTTGTAATAGGAGAAGGAGAAGAAGTCCACTTTGCCCTTCATGAGCCAGTCTGCGTCATCCTTACCCCAGACCAGTTCCACACCGTCCTTCTTCCACATCCGCTTGGCATAGGCAGGGTACTTGCCCCGGACCATGACGTCGCCGCAGTAGTAGAAGCTCTCCTGCATCCCCTCCATGGTGGCGATGACATCCTTGGGGTCGCAGGTCCAGGGGTAGCTGCACATTCCGGCCAGCATACAGCCCACCTTGTAGTCAGGATCGGTCTCGTGAGCCCGGACCACTGCCTTGGCGCTGGCCACAAACTGGTTGTGGAGCTGCTGGTAGCTATCCTGGACCACTTCCTGAGGAGCGTTGGGCATGAAGGCCTTGAACATAAGGAGACAGTTGATCTCGTTGAAGGTAAGCCAGTATTTCACAAGCCCCTTGTACTCGTTGAAGAGGACAGCAGTGAACTTGTCGAAGAGTTCGATGACCTGGGGATTGGCCCAGCCTCCCAGCTCCTCCTCAATGTAGAGGGGGGTGTCGTAATGGCTGATGGTGACCAGGGGCTCGATGCCATACTTCTTCAGCTCCAGGAATACGTTCCGGTAGAACTCCACCCCAGCCTGGTTGGGCTGGTCCTCAATACCCTTGGGGAAGATCCGGCTCCAGGAGATGGACATCCGGTACATTTTGAACCCCATCTCGGCAAAGAGGGCGATGTCCTCCTTGTAGTGGTGGTAGAAGTCGCAGCCCACATGGTTGGGGTAAAGGTACCCGTCCAGGACCGCACACTTGGCCCCTTCCGGGATCCGGGTCATGTGGCCGAAGCCCGCCACCTTGCCGGGATTGCCGTCCTTGTCAATGTAGGTGGTGTACCGGGGAGTGGTAGCGGTGCCGCCGGTGGTCACGTCGGTGCGAGCAGGGCCCCGGCCTCCCTCGTTCCATCCGCCCTCGCACTGGTTGGCGGCGGTGGCGCCGCCCCAGTAAAAGCCTTCAGGGAATCTTGCCATGGTTATTGTCCTCCTGTATCAATCCAGATCGGTACCGCCGGACTTGATGGCCTTCTGGTACCAGTAGAAGCGGTCCTTCCGGATCCGGGCCAGGTCCTTGAGATCAAACTCGTCCCGGTTTACGTAAATCATGCCATACCGCTTGGTGATACCCTGGTGGGTGGAGACCAGATCAAAGGCAGACCAGGGGCTGTATCCCATCAGGTTGACGCCGTCGGTGATGGCCTCCTGGCAAGCCTTGATGTGCTTCCGCAGGTAGTCGATGCGGTAATCGTCATGGATGGTTCCATCCTCATTGAGGGTATCGGGGACACCGCAGCCGTTCTCGGTGATGAGCAGGGGCAAACGGTACCGCTCCCACAGCTCCCGCAGGGTGCTCCGCAGCCCCACCTGGTCCGCTCCCATGCCATAGCTGGTCTTTTCCTGCCCGGGGTCGTCGCAGCCAACAGCCAGGCCGGGCTCGGTCATCATTCCCACCCTGAATTCCTTCATGTTGGCTTCCCCGCTCTTCATCTTCTCCTTGGCCTTCATTCCTTCCTCTACCGAGACATACCGGACGGTGGAACCGCCGTAATAGTTGAAGGCGATGAAATCGGGATGAGCAGCCTTCATGGCTTCCATATCCCCGGGGGCGAACTCGGGCATACAATCATTCTGCC
>CALXEN010000216.1 GCA_944387325.1 uncultured Clostridia bacterium
CGTCACCCTCATCGCCTCCACCACCGAGAACCCCTATTTCTACATCTACAATGCTCTTCTCAGCCGGTGCACCGTTTTTGAGTTCAAAGCCCTGGAGCCCCGGGACATTGCCCAGGGCATTGACCGGGCCCTGGAAAAGCTGGGAGGCAGCTATACCATGGATCCCCAGGCCCGGGAATATCTCAGCCGGGCCGCCGGGGGAGATATGCGGAAGGCCCTGGGCTGCCTGGAGTTTCTGGTCAGTGCCAGCGGGGAGTCGGGACACCTCACCCTGGAGATGGTCCAGCAGGTGAGCCGCCGCACCGCCATGCGGTATGACAAGGAGGGGGACGACCATTACGATATTGTCTCTGCCTTCCAGAAATCCATGCGGGGAAGCGACCCGGATGCCGCCCTCCATTACCTGGCCCGGCTGCTGGAGGCAGGGGATATGGTCTCCGCCTGCCGGCGGCTGATGGTCTGCGCCTGTGAGGATGTGGGGCTGGCCTATCCCCAGATCATTCCCATTGTGAAGGCTGCCGTGGATGCCGCCAATATGCTGGGGCTGCCGGAAGCCCGGATCCCATTGGCGGACGCAGTGGTGCTGGTGGCCACCAGTCCCAAGAGCAACAGCGCCTACAAAGCCTATGATGCCGCCGCCGCCGATCTCCGGGCGGGAAAGAGCGGCCCCATCCCCCGGCAGCTGCAAAACAAGCATTTCGATGGGGAGGACGCCGCCGTGAAGGGGCAGTTCTACCAGTATGCCCACGATTTCCCGGGGCATTGGGTGGACCAGCAGTATCTCCCGGACGCCCTGAAAAATACCAGGTACTACTCCTTTGGGGAGAACAAGACCGAGCAAGCCGCCCGGGCCTATTGGGAACGGATCAAAAACCGGAATCTGGGCTGAAAAAGATAACAAAAAGGGGCCGCCCCCTCTGCCGGATCTTTGGCAGAGGGGGCGGCTATTCTCATTCAAAGGGGAGACGGACCTCAAAGGAATCCTCCTCCAGGGGAAAGAGATCCCGAGTCAGGATCTCCTGATCCATCCCAAACACCACCTCCGGAGTGGAGGCGGGAGTATGGGGCTCCGGCTCCTCCACCTGCTGGGTGGTGGAATCGGGAAGATAACGCTGCTTTTCGGACATAGGGAAACCCCTCCTTCCTGTAACCATAGGATGTACAGGAAAAGGCGGGATTATACCCCTCCGGCTCAAAATCGTTTCCGGACCTCCATGACCCGGCCAATGACCCGGATAGGCACCTCCTTGGGGTCGTATACCTGGATCTGATGCTGGGGGTTGTTGCTTTGGGGTACCAGGGTGACGGTCTGTCCGTTGGAGTAAAACCGCTTGACGGTGGCGTCATCCCCGTTCACCAGGACCACGGCGATCTCCCCCTGGTCCACCGTGGGCTGCTGGCGGACTACCACCAGGTCTCCGTCCCCGATTCCGGCGGCATTCATGCTGTCTCCCGTCACCCGGAGGGCAAAATACTGCTCCCCGTCGGTATAATCGCAGGCAGTCTGTCCCTCAATGTTTTCCGCCGCCAGCAGAGGCAGCCCGGCGGACACCCGGCCCAGAATGGGCATAGTCCCGGCGGGGCGGTAGCTGACCAGCTGGGGAGCAGGGGAGAGCTCTTCCCCACAGAGCTGGAAGGTAGACATTTCCAGGGCGGCGGCAATGGCGCAGAGGACCGGGGGCTTGGGGTTGGGAAAGGCTCCCTTCTCATACCGCATGATGGTGGAGGGATTGACCTGGACCCGGGCCGCCACCTCCTTCTGGCTCAAGTGAAGGGCCCGGCGGCGGTCCGCCATCCGAGCTCCGATCTCCTGGGGTGTAAACATAGGATGACCTCCCTCTAAATGCTGCAATAATAGTATACCATGAATAATTGCTTTACGCAATAATTTTGCAAAATAATTTGCGTAAAGCACTTGACAAAGAGAAACGAAATGATAAAATAAAGATACGCAGTAACAACCAAAGGTTGTAGAAAGCCTTGATTTCGCCGGAGAAAAGGCCCCGGCTTGTTTTTTGGATTGGAAATTGCGTAACGCAATATTGTACAGAGGGAGGTGATTCCCTCAGGGAAAAAATACCAGAGAAGGAGGGAGATAAGACGGACTTATGGGGAAGAGAAGGCACTCCGGCGGGGCAGTACAGCTGCCGGGGAGAGGAGTGGCAGTACCGGGCATATCCCCCCGCCTACACCGGGATGAAGGAGGGGAGAGACCGGCTGCGGCTGGTGGAGAGTATGGGAAAAAGGAAAAAGGAGGAGAAGGGATGATGGAGACGGAGACGCCCACTCTCTGCTGGGGGTGTGCCCGGGCCCTGGGGGGATGCAGTTGGTCCTCGGGAGAGTTTTTGCCGGTGGAGGGATGGATGGCGCTGCCCACCTGCCAGCTGGAGATCACCCCCCAGGGGATCCAGGTGACCGAGTCCTACTATGTATATGGATGCCCGGAGTATCTGCCGGGATGAAGAGGAGGGAAGGAAGATGACAGTGACGGAAAAGCAGGCCTGGCTTTGGCGGTATCAGCGGTCCCGGCCCAGGATGGATCTGATTCGGGGATCCCTGGCCCGGAAGGGGGATCTGGTCCGGGAACTGGCGACCCTGGAGGCCCAGCCCTGCCACCCCGCCCGCCGCAGGATCCTGGCGGCAGAGCGGCAGCGGCTGACCCGGGAAATGGAGGGACTGAACCGGGAACTGGCCGAGCTGGAGGAGGACCGAATGGAGATCGCCCGGGCCATTGAAGGCCTGGAGGAGGAACGGTACCGGAGGTTGCTGGCCTACCATTATCTGGAGGGATGGCCCTGGCAGCAGGTGGCTTGCCGGCTGGAGTACAGTCCCCGGTATATTTACAAGCTGCATAAGCTGGCCCTGGAGGCCATAGAATGTAGGGGAAGGAAACGGCAGTATCATCTCCGTGCCACCGGCTGCCGGATCCATTGCTTCCCCCGGAAGGGGGCGGCAATTTGAAGTGGAAGAAGGCCAGTCCCATTCCGCCCCAGGCCGATGATCTGGTGGTCCAGGCCCTTTTGGAGCGGGCCCTGGGATACCGGTACACCGAGGAGACCCGGGAACGGGTGAAGGACCCGGCCACCGGGCAGTATGCCATGGTGGTGACCAAGCGGGTCCGCAAGCAGATGGCCCCCAACACCTCCGCCCTCTTTTTCTGGCTGAAAAACCGCCTCCCCCAGCAGTGGGGCAGTCTGGTCCAGGCTGCCCAGGCCGGGGAGCAGGACGGGCTGTTGGCCGCCCTGGACGGCTTTGCCAAAACCGGCTTTGAGGGAGGAGATGACGCCGGAGACTGGGAGGTGGAGTGATGGCTGCTTTCCAGTGGGGCCCCTTGAGCCGGAGGCAGAAGCAGGTGCTCTCCTGGTGGCGGCCCGGCAGCCCGGTGGCGGACTATGACGGAATCATTGCGGACGGGGCCATCCGGAGCGGAAAGACCGTCTGCATGAGCCTGAGCTTTGTCCTCTGGGCCATGGCCTGCTTTGAGGGGCAGAACTTCGCCATCTGCGGCAAGACCCTGGGCAGCCTGCGGAGGAATGTCATCGGCCCTCTCACCAGTATGCTCCAGGGAAGGAATCTGTCGGTCACCGACCACCGCACCGACAACCGGCTGGAGATCTCGGAAGACGGACGGACCAACCGGTTCTATCTTTTCGGGGGAAAGGACGAGCGGAGCCAGGATTTCATCCAGGGGATCACCCTGGCGGGAGTTTTCTGTGACGAGGTGGCCCTCATGCCCCAGAGCTTTGTAAGCCAGGCCACCGCCCGGTGCAGCGTGGAGGGAAGCAAGCTCTGGTTCAACTGCAACCCGGACGGGCCCTATCATTGGTTCTACCGAAGCTGGATCACCCAATGCCGGAAACTGCGGCTGGTCTACCTCCACTTTACCATGGAGGATAACCTCTCCCTCAGTGAGGAGGTGAAGGCCCGGTACCGTCGCCAGTACACGGGTGTATTTTACCGGCGGTACATCCTGGGCCAGTGGGCCGCTGCCGAAGGGCTGGTCTACCACCATTTTGACCGGGAGAAGAATGTGGTCGCCCGTCTGCCCGACTGCTGTGCCCAGCCCCGGCTGGGCGGGGGCCGGTACTACATCAGCGTGGACTACGGCACCCGGAATCCCTTCAGCGCCGGGCTTTGGTGCGTCTACGAGGGAACGGCCACCCGGATCCGGGAATATTACCACGACGGCCGGAAGCAGGAGCCCCGCACCGACGAGGAGCATTACAGGGCCCTGGTGGAGCTGGCCGGGGAGTTCCCGGTGGAAAAGCTGGTCATTGACCCCAGCGCTGCCAGCATGATGGAGACCAT
>CALXEN010000217.1 GCA_944387325.1 uncultured Clostridia bacterium
CTCCCAAAGCAGGCGCGCTGCCAACTGCGCTACACCCGGAAATGATCTGCCGGCAGGGGAGATAAAAGCCCTTCCTGACCGGTCACCCTCTGATTATACCCGGAAAAATTTCCCACGTCAAGCCGGAGGAAATCTGGGAAAAAGAAGAAAAAGCCAGAAAAAGGTTGACAACGCCGGGAAATGGGGTATGATTAAAGGGTAACCTGCCTTTGAGGGCGGGGGGTAAGGAGAACCGATTATGAAACGGATCGCTGCTCACAGCATGGAAATGATGTGCGGCTCTATGTGCATTCACTGACATAGGGTTTATTTTCGCATACGTTTTCCGGGATTGAGTTATGGACCGTTATCCTTTCGGGGATATTGATGGGATACTAAGCGGATGCGGAATAAACGCATCCGCTTTTTTTGTACCTGTAAAGGAGGAAGAGTATGGCAGAGATCCTCATCCAAAACCTGCACAAGACATTCCAGACCAAGGACGGAACCCTGGAGGCACTGAAGGGAATCGACCTGGAGATCGAGGCCGGAGATATCTACGGCATCATCGGAATGTCCGGGGCAGGGAAGAGCACCCTGGTCCGGTGCATGAATTACCTGGAGGTCCCCACCGAAGGCCGGGTAGTGGTGCAGGGACAGGACTTGAGCACCCTGTCCGCTGCCCAGCTGCGGATGCAGCGGCAGAAGATGGGGATGATCTTCCAGCATTTCAACCTGCTCATGCAGAAGAATGTGGTGGAGAACATCTGCTTCCCCCTCACCATCCAGGGGGTGAAGAAGTCCCAGGCCCGGAAGCGGGCCCTGGAACTGCTGGAGATCGTGGGGCTGGCAGACAAGGCAGCCGCCTATCCCGCCCAGCTCTCCGGCGGCCAGAAACAGCGGGTGGCCATCGCCCGTGCGCTGGCTTCCAACCCCACCATTCTCCTCTGTGACGAGGCCACCAGCGCTCTGGACCCCCAGACCACCTACAGCATCCTGGAACTGCTGAAGGATATTAACCAGAAAATGGGGATCACCATCGTCATCATCACCCATCAGATGAGCGTAGTCCGGGAGATTTGCAACCGGGTGGCCATCATGAAGGAAGGCAGGGTGGTGGAGGAAGGTCCCGTGGACCAGATCTTTGCCCACCCCCAGAGCGAGGTAGGGAAGGAACTGGTGAGCAAGGACAGCCCCAGCGAGGGGGACACCCGCACCCTTACCCGGGAGCGGATCCAGAGTGGCAACCGGATCCGGATCGTCTTCTCGGAGAATTCCAGCTTCGAGCCGGTGATCGCCAACCTGATCCTCACCTTCAAGGAGCCGGTAAACATTATGAAAGCCAACACCAAAAATGTGGGAGGTACCGCCAAGGGGGATATGCTGCTGGAGTTTATGCCCGGCAGCACCCAGCAGGAGGCCATGAAGGACTATCTGCGCCAGCGGGGCCTGGAACTGGAGGAGGTGACCGACCATGAGTGAAGCGGTAATTACCATGCTGTGGGAGGGCGTGCAGGAGAGCCTTTATATGACGGTCTTCTCCACCCTTTTCGGGTATCTGCTGGGGCTCCCCATGGGGGTGCTTCTGGCCGTCACGGACCAGGGAGGCCTTGCCCCCAACCGGGTGGTCTACCGGGTGCTGGACGTCATTGCCAACGTGGTGCGGAGCGTCCCCTTCCTGATCCTTCTCATCCTCATCATCCCCATCACCAGGGCCATTGTGGGAAAGAGTTACGGCCCCACCGCCACCATTGTGCCGCTGGTTATTGCGGCGGCTCCCTTCATCGCCCGGATGGTTGAGAGCAGCCTCAAGGAAGTGGACGCAGGGGTCATTGAGGCCGCCCAGAGCATGGGGGCCACCACCTTCCAGATCATCTGGAAGGTCCTGCTGGTGGAAGCCCGCACCAGCCTCATCACCGGGGCCACCATCGCCCTGGGAACCATTCTGGGCTACTCCGCCATGGCAGGCGCCACCGGCGGCGGCGGACTGGGAGACATTGCCATCCAGTATGGCTATTATCGGTACGAGACGGATATCATGATCGTCACCGTGCTGCTCCTGATCCTGCTGTTTCAGATGTTCCAAATGGCAGGCAGCTTTATTGCCAGCCGTTTAGATAAGAGAAAATAATTTGGAGGAACCTATTTATGAAAAAGTTTGTTGCACTGGTCCTGGCCCTTGCATTGGCCCTGACCCTGACTGCCTGCGGCAGCAGCGATACCGGCGCCGCCGGGGATACTGCCCAGGACGCTGCCCAGGATGCCGCCCAGGACACCGCTGTCCAGGAGACCCCTGAGGACACCACCATCACCGTGGCCGCCAGCGCCACCCCCCACGCCGAGATCCTGGAGCAGGCCAAGCCCCTTCTGGAGGAGCAGGGCTACCAGCTGGAGATCAAGGTGTTCAGCGACTACGTCCAGCCCAATGAGGTGGTAGAGTCCGGGGAGTTTGACGCCAACTACTGCCAGCACATCAACTACCTGAATGAGTTCAACGAGAGCCGGGGCACCCACCTGGCCATCGCCGGCTCCATCCACTATGAGCCTCTGGCCATCTATCCCGGCTCCAAGGCTGACCTGGCCGAGCTGACCGAGGGCGACACCATCGCCGTGCCCAACGACGCCACCAACGAGGCCCGGGCCCTGGCCCTGCTGGAGGCAAACGGGATCATCACCCTGGCCGAGGGCGCCGGCCTCACCGCCACCGTCAACGACATTGTGGAGAACCCCAAGAATGTGGAGATCGTGGAGATCGAGGCTGCCCAGATCCCCCGGATGGCTTCTGAAGTTTCCTTTGTAGTCCTCAACGGCAACTACGCCCTGGAGGGCGGGTTCACCAACGCCGATGTGCTGGTGCAGGAGGACGCCGAGAGCGAGGCCATCAAGGAGAACTATGTCAATGTGATCGCCGTGAAGGAGGGCAACGAGAATCTGCCCAAGATCCAGGCTCTGGTGGAGGTCCTGAAGAGCGAGACCATCCAGAACTACATCACCGAGACCTACAACGGCTCTGTGGTCCCTTTTGAATAATCCCTGACCTGCCGCCCCGGGAGAGACTTCTCCCGGGGCTTTTCTGCGGGGAAGTGCTACTTTTTCCCGCTTCGCCTTGCAAAATACTGCGGGAGTGTGGTATAGTAACAAAATGCAATAAACGGTGCGGCAGCCAGCCGTGCAGTGAGGAGTAAGAAAATGAAAAACAGCGAAAAAACCCTGGACATGATCGTCAACCTTTGCAAGAGCCGTGGCTATATCTACGCCGGAAGCGAGATCTACGGCGGCCTGGCCAACAGCTGGGACTACGGCCCTCTGGGCGTTGAGTTCAAGAACAACGTAAAGAAGGCATGGCCGAAGAAGTTCGTGCAGGAATCCGGGCTGAACGTGGGGCTGGACGCCGCCATCCTCATGAACCCCCAGACCTGGGTCACCACTGGCCACGTCTCCAGCTTCAGCGACCCTCTGCTGGACTGCAAAGCCTGCAAGGCTCGCCACCGGGCAGACAAGCTCATCGGGGATATTCATCCCGAGGTGAACGTGGATGCCATGAGCTTTGACGAGATGGATCAGTTTATCTCCGACCATGAGGATGTGGTCTGCCCCGTCTGCGGCAAGCATGACTTCACCCCCATCCGGAAGTTCAACCTGATGTTCAAGACCGCCATCGGCGTTACCGAGGACAGCAGCAGCACCTGCTACCTCCGGCCCGAGACCGCCCAGGGCATTTTCGTCAACTTTGCCAATAGCCAGCGGACTACCCGCCGGAAGCTCCCCTTCGGGGTCTGCCAGGTGGGCAAGGCCTTCCGGAACGAGATCACCCCCGGCAACTTCACCTTTCGCACCCGGGAGTTTGAGCAGATGGAGTGCGAGTTCTTCTGCAAGCCCGGCACCGACCTGGAGTGGTTCGCCTACTGGCAGGACTTCTGCAAGAACTGGCTCCTGAGCCTGGGCATTAAGGAGGAGAACCTCCGGCTGCGGGACCACGAGCCCGCCGAGCTGGCCTTCTACAGCCGTGCCACCACCGACATCGAGTATGCCTTCCCCTTCACCGATTGGGGCGAGCTGTGGGGCATTGCGGACCGGACCGACTACGATCTGGGCCGCCATCAGGAGGCCAGCGGCAAGAGCCTGGAATACTTCGATCCTGAGACCAACGAGCACTACATCCCCTATGTCATCGAGCCTTCCCTGGGGGCTGACCGTGTAGCCCTGGCTTTCCTCTGCGAGGCCTACGACGAGGAGCACCTGGGCACCGACGCCAAGGGGAAGGAGGACGTTCGTACCGTGCTCCATCTCCATCCCGCCCTGGCTCCCTTTAAGGCCGCCGTGCTGCCTCTTTCCAAGAAGCTCAGCGAGCAGGCCCGGCCTGTATGGCAGGAGCTGAGCAAGTACTTCATGGTGGACTTTGACGACGCCGGTTCCATCGGCAAGCGGTACCGCCGTGAGGACGAGATCGGCACCCCCTTCTGCATTACCGTGGACTTTAAGACCTTCGGCTCCGAGACCGACGAGGCAGACCACTGCGTCACCGTCCGGGACCGTGATACCATGGAGCAGGTGCGGATCCCCATCGACCAGCTGAAGAATTATATTGAGGAGAAGATCCAGTTCTGATTTTCCCCCATACAGAAGAATCCCCCGGCCGTTTGGTCGGGGGATTTCTTGCTGTTGCGGATAGGGTCAGGGCAGCTGGTGCTGCTCCAAAGCGGCCTGGTGCTCGGCGGCCACCTTTTTGATGTAGTGGTAACAGGCGGGTACCAGGAAGCAGTCGGCCAGGATCCAGGCCACCGGCCCGGCCAGGCAGGCGGCAGCATACCCGAACACCGGGATGGCGAACATTCCCATGGCGGTGCGGCCCACCATCTCCAGGGCCCCGGCGCAGATAGCCATCTGACTGAAGCCCATTCCCTGGATACAGAACCGGTAGATGATCACCGCCGCCAGAGGGATGTAGAAGATGGCGTTGAGGATGAGGAAAAGCCGGGAATTCTCCACCAGGAGGGCGTCGGCGCTGTCCAGGAAGAGGAGAGAAAGGGAACCGCCCGCCACCCAGAAAACAGCCAGGGCGATGAGACTGTAAACGCTCCCCAGAATAATGCAGCAGTGAAGGCCGTCCCGGATCCGGTGGATCTTTCCGGCCCCGATGTTCTGACCGGCGTAGGTGGCAATGGTGCTGCCCAGGGCGTCAAAGGGGCAGGTGAACATAATGCTCAGCTTGCTCCCGGCGGTGATGGCGGCGATGGCGGCAGTGCCCAACCCGTTGATGAAGATCTGAAGGATCAGGCTGCCCAGGGCAGTGACGCTGTACTGGAGCCCCATGGGGATCCCGATACCGCAGAGCTTTCCGGCCTGGCGCAGGGTCAGCCGCCACTGGCTTCCCTTGGGCTGGAGGATGGGGAACTTTTTCTTGAGATAGATCAGACAGAGGGCTCCGCTCACCCCCTGGGAGATGACGGTGGCCCAGGCGGCCCCGGCGATCCCCATCCCGAAGGTAAGGATACAGACAAAGTCCAGCCCGATGTTCAGCAGGCTGGCCAGGGCCAGGAAGATGACAGGGGTCTTGCTGTCTCCCACGCTTCGGATCATGCAGGAAAGGATGTTGTACAGGTAGGTGGCGGGGATCCCCCAGAAGATGATGACAATGTAGCTGTAGGCGTCCTCCAGGATCTCCGGCGGGGTGTCCATCACCTGCAGGATAAACTTGCAGGGCAGGGCGGTGGCCACTGCCATCACCACCGAGAAAAGGATACAAAGCCAGGTGCTGCTGCCGATGTACCGCTTCAGAAGGTCCTCATCCCCGGCCCCGAAACTCTGGGCCATGGGAATGGCGAAACCGGCGCATACACCGGAACAGAAGCCAATCACCATAAAGTTCAGGCTGCCGGTGCTTCCCACCGCCGCCAGGGCATCGCTGCCCAGGGTCTTGCCCACGATCATGGTGTCCACCAGGCTGTAAAATTGCTGGAACAACAGACTGAGCAGTACCGGGACGGCAAAGCCCAGAATGAGCTGGAGGGGCTTCCCCTCCGTGAGATTTTTGGTCATTTCCGTTCACGCTCCCCGGCGCCGGTCTCATTCAGGCGCCAAGAGTGTATCTTATCCCTTTTGCTCCTCCCTGTCAACCTTAAATTGCTTCAGTACGCCGCCGGCCAGGGGAATGGTCAGGGCAAAGGTGCAGAGATCGGAAACGGCCTGGGCGATCTGGACCCCCATAAGCCCCATAAAGACGGGAAGAATGAAGATGAGGGGGATGAAGAAGATCCCCTGCCGGGCAGCGGCGGTAACGGTGGCCCGCCCCGCCATCCCGATGGTTTGGAGCATCATATTGCTGAGGACGGTGTAAACGTTGAGGACAAAGACCAGACACTGGCTGCGGAGGGCCAGCACTCCGATCTCAATGACCTGGGGATCCTTCCGGAAAAGGGCGATGAGAGGCTCCGCACCCACAAATCCGGCGATGCTGATGATGAGAAGAAGGACCACCCCGATCCGGAGACAGAAGTTGAAGGCTTCCCGGACCCGGGTATATTTCCCGGCCCCAAAGTTGGTGCCGCAGACCGGCTGGAATCCCTGACCAAATCCAATGAGGGCGCTGTTGGCAAAGGTGGAGATCCGGGTCACCACCCCCATGGCAGCGATGGCAGCGTCGGCGGCGGCTCCGCCGTAGTTCCCGGCAGCGGTGTTCAGGGCGATGGTGGCAATGCTGCCGATGCCCTGGCGGCAGAGACTGGGGATCCCGCCCCGGAAAATGTTGACAAAGTAGTGGCGGGAGGGTGTGAAGAGCCGGAGATCCACCTGGATGGTGGCCTGGGCCCGATTCATCCAGAGAAGAACGAAGAAGGAGACCGCCTGGCTGATGACGGTGGCGGCGGCTGCCCCGGCCACCCCCATGTGAAAGACAAAGATGAGGATGGGGTCCAGCACGATGTTCAGCACCGCTCCGCTGACGATCCCCACCATGGCGGAGCTGGCGCAGCCCTGGAACCGCATCTGGTTATTCAGCACAAAACTGCCCATGATAAAGGGGGCGCCCAGAAAGATGAGCCGGAGATAGCTGACGGTGTAGGGCAGGATGGTTTCGGTGCTGCCCAGCACCACCGACAGGGGGGTGATGAACACTACCCCCAGCACCCCGATGGCGATGCCGGCAATGAGGCAGATGACAAAACCGGTGGCGGCCATTTTCCGGGCGCTCTCGTACTGGTGGGCGCCCATGGCCCGGCTGATGTAGTTGCCGCTGCCGTGGCCGAAGAAAAAGCCGAAGGCCTGGAAAATGGCCATGACGCTGAAGGAAATCCCCACAGCGGCGGTGGACTGGGTGTCCAGCTGGCCCACAAAGAGGGTGTCGGCCATGTTATAAAAGCTGGTCACCAGCATACTGATGATGGTGGGTACCGCCATCCGGCAGATCAGACCGGGGATGGGGGCGGAGATCATATACTGGACCTTCTGGTCCTGCGACAGGGTGTTGATCTTCATCACTGCTGCCCTCCTCTGCCAAAATAGTGATTCATTCGCCTCTTATTATAGAAGTTTTAAACATACTTTACAATTCGCAGGGGGAAAATTATAATATAGAACAATGTTATGAAAAAGTGGCCGTCCATCGAAACAGGTTATAGAAATCCGGAGAATAAGGGAGGAACCCAGAATGGATCAGATGCTGATCGAAAAATACGCAGAGTTCGTGGTGCGGGTGGGGGTAAATGTTCAACCCCGCCAGACCCTCATCATCCGCTGCCCGGTGGAGCAGGCTTTCTTTGCCCGGCTCTGCGCCCGGGTGGGATACCAAGCCGGCGCCAAGGATGTGGTGGTCCGGTATGAGGACGAGCAGCTGGCCCGGATCCGGTACGAGCAGGGAGCAGAGGCCGACCTGACCAGCTACAAGCCCAGCGCCCTGCGGGCCTGGCTGGACTATGCCGAGGATCCGGAAGGCTGCTGCCTGCTGTCCATCCGGGCCGCCGACCCCCAGATCTTTGAGGGGCTGGACGTGGAAAAGCTCAACCGGGTCTCCCTGGCGGGACGGCTTTTTATGAAGCCCTGGCAGGAGTACACCATGAAGGATCGGATCCAGTGGTGCATTGCCGCCCTCCCCAGCCCTGCCTGGGCGGCCAAGGTGTTCCCGGGTGTCCCCCCGGAGGAGGGAGTGGAACGGCTCTGGCAGGCCATCTTCCAGGTTTGCCGGGTGGACCGGGACACCGACCCGGTGACCAGCTGGCAGGCCCATGTGGAAAAGCTCTCCCGGTATGCCCGGAGGCTGAATGAACTTCAGCTGGACCGGCTCCATTTCACCAGCGGCAACGGCACCGACCTGTGGGTGGGCCTGGCCGAGGACGCCGTCTGGGAGGCGGCCCAGAGCCGGGCGGAGAATGGAGCGGTCTTCATCGCCAATATTCCCACCGAGGAAGTATTTACTGCGCCTCACCGGCTGCGGGTGGAGGGAAAGGTGTACGGCACCAAGCCCTACGCCTACAACGGCCAGCTCATTGAGGATTTCTGGGTGGAATTCAAAGAAGGCCGGGTGGTGGCCCACGGGGCCGGGAAAAATGCAGAGCTTCTTGCCCAGCTTCTTGGCTCCGACGAGAATGCCTGCCGGATCGGGGAGGTGGCCCTGGTGCCCGCCTCCAGCCCGGTGAACCGGAGCGGACTTCTCTTCTACGATACCCTCTTTGACGAGAATGCCGCCTGCCATATCGCCTTCGGGGATGGTTACCCCGGCACTGTGAAGGGAG
>CALXEN010000218.1 GCA_944387325.1 uncultured Clostridia bacterium
CCCTGCAACGAGTGTGCAAAAGCCATCATCCAGAGCGGCATCAAGGAGATCATCTACCGGGAGGACAAATACCATGAGAGCACCGGCTGTATCGCCAGCCGGCACCTGCTGAAAACCGCCGGGGTCTCCTTCCGGGCCTACCAGCCCACCGGCCGTCAGCTGAGCCTGACTTTGTGAAACCATCCAGGGGAGGTCAAAAAGAATGGAACCCATCGTCATCGGAATCGCCGGAGGCACCGGCAGCGGCAAAACCACTCTGGCCCGGAAGCTGTACCAGCATCTGGGGGCCGGGAAGGTGGCCATGATCAACCACGACAGCTACTACAAGCGCCACGACGAGATGCCCTACGAGGAGCGGTGCAAGCTGAACTACGATCACCCGGACAGCTTCGACACGGATCTTCTCATCCGACACCTTCAGCAGCTGAAGGCCGGGAAGGCTGTCAACGTACCGGTGTACGATTATACCATCCACAACCGGGTGGACAAGGTCACCCGGGTCTCCCCTGCCCCGGTGATCATTGTGGAAGGGATCCTGATTTTTGCAGACCAAGCCCTCTGTGACCAGATGGACCTGAAGGTGTTTGTGGATACCGATGCCGATGTGCGGATCCTCCGCCGGATCAAGCGGGACGTGAACAAACGGGGGCGCACCCTGGAAAGCGTCATCACCCAGTACCTGACCACCGTCAAACCCATGCACGAGCAGTTTGTGGAGCCCAGCAAGCGAAGGGCCGACCTGATCGTCCCCGAGGGCGGCAAAAACCAGAAGGCCCTTGGAATGCTCATCCATTGGGTGGAAGCCCACCTCCCCGCTGAAGGATAAGGAAAAGCCCGGAACCAGCAAGGTTCCGGGCTTCTTTTTGTCTGTCGGGCCGGGTCACTCCAGCATCTCCCACACCATCTGCCCCAGGCTTTCCATGGCGGCCAGAGCCTGGGGAGGGTCATCCACCAGCTCTTTCCCCTGGTCGCTCATGACACAGAGGATATAGGGGTGTTCCCCGTAGACGATGGCCATATCGTGGTAGGCATACTCCCAGCTGCCGTATTTTTTGGCGGCCTCTACCTCCTGGGGGATGTAAAGGATCTCATGCTCCGCCGCCAGGAAGATCTCTTTCAGAACGGCGGCATGGGGGGCGTTAGACCGGAAATAATACCACAAGGTCTCCATGATGGCTCCCCCGTCCCGGGCGGTCATGATTCCCTGAATTCCCTCCAGAATGACGCAGGTATCCGGGTAAGCGAATCCCATCTGGGACAAAAACCTCTGAAAGGCCTGGTTCTGGGTGGGCCAGACCCGGTTGAGCCGGTCGGTGGCGGTGTTGTCGCTCCGGGCCACCGCCAGGTAAACGGCACAGAGGGCAGGCACCTTCTCCGCCTGGTCATATTCCTCCCAGGGGGTTCCTGCCAATTCACCCTTCCACTCATTGGTCAGCCAGGTGCCGTCCAGGTCGATCTCCCCGGAATCCGCCCGGAGGCAGAGCCAGTATACATAGGGAGCTTTCAGAAGGCTGGCGGGATAGTAGGGATACTCCTCATTGTAGGTAAAGGTCGCCCCGGTCTCCAGGTCCTTCAGCCAGACTGACCACTGGCCCGTCTGCTCTTCCAGGAACCCGGTAAGCCGGTCCCGGTCCGCCTGGTCCAGCACCTGCCGTACCTCCGCCACCGGCTCCTGGGTCGTTTCAGGGGGCATGGTCTCCTCCGGCTGAAGGAGCTCCTGGGCCTCTCCCTGTTCCGGCACCGGGGCCACAGCCTGGGCCGCTCCGGTGCGGGTCTGGAGCTGAGAGACCAGAACGCCCCCCACCGCCAGGCTGACCAGGGCCATGAACAGATCTCCTTTATGTCTCTTCAAAAAGCTTCTTGGCAATATCAGCACTCATTTTCGCATCCTTTGCGTAGTAATCAGCCCCGATCCGGGCTGCATATTCCGGGGTCAGCACAGCGCCTCCCACCATCACCTTGCAGGGGCACCCTGCCTCGTGGAGGGCCTGGATGGTCTGGGCCATGCTTTTCACGGTGGTGGTCATGAGGGCGGAAAGCCCCACCAGGGGGGCGCCGGTCCTCCGGACCTCCTCCACCACTCGGGCCGGATCCACATCCTTTCCCAAATCATACACCATAAATCCATAATTTTCAAGGATAACCTTCACAATATTCTTCCCAATATCGTGGATATCCCCCTTGACGGTGGCCAGCACGATTTTTCCTTTTTTCTTTTCGCCGCCTCCCCCGGCGGCCAGGACCCGGCGCACCTCCTGGAAAGCGGCCTGGGCAGCCCCCGCCGCCTGGAGGAGCTGGGGCAGGAAGAGAGTCCCCTTCTCGAACCGGTCTCCCACCCGGTCCAGGGCCGGAATGAGAACCTGGTCCACCAGCTCCATGGGATCGGTGGTCTCCAGGGCCTGGCGGGCGGCCTGGGCGGCCTCCCCTTTCAGGCCCCGCTCCACCGCCTCCTCCAGGGAGAGGGACCCCGAAGCGGGAACTTTCCCTCCCTGGGGCTGTCCGGCGCTGGCCTGGATATAGGCGGCGCTGTCCTTATCCTGGGCGATGAGGACCCGGAAGGCCCGCACCGCTCCCATCATCTGGGGCAGGTTGGGGTTGATGATGGGCAGGTCCAGACCCCGTGCCATGGCCATGGTTAGGAAGGCGGTGTTCAGGGTGACCCGATCAGGCAGGCCAAAGCTGATGTTGGAAACCCCCAGCACCGTCCGGACCCCCAGTTCTTCCTTGCAGGTCTCCAGGGCCTTCAGGGTCTCCAGGGCTTCCTTCTGCTGGGCGCTCACCGTCAAGGTGAGGCAGTCGATGTAGATGTCCTTGGGCCGGATCCCATACCCGGCGCAGGCGTCCACCATCCGCTTGGCGATGGCCACCCGCTGGGGAGCCAGGGGCGGGATCCCCTGTTCGTCCAGGGTCAGGCCCACCACTGCCGCCCCATATTTTTTGCAGAGGGGCAGGATGGCGGCCATCACCTTCTCCTCCCCGTTGATGCTGTTCACAATAGGCCGCCCATTGTAGCCCCGCAGCCCCCGCTCCAGGGCTGTGGGGTTGGAGCTGTCCAGCTGGAGGGGCAGGTCGGTGACTGCCTGGAGGGCATTCACCACCCGCTCCATCATGGCGGGCTCGTCAATATCGGGCAGCCCCACATTCACGTCCAGCACCTGGGCCCCGGCCTGGGCCTGTTCCACCGCCTGGAGAACGATATAATCCATGTCTCCCTCCCGGAGAGCCTGCTGGAACCGCTTTTTCCCGGTGGGATTGATCCGCTCCCCCACCACGGTGACCCCCTGCACCTCCACAGGGTTGGTGGGGGTACAGAGCCAGC